>PAST01000004.1 GCA_002713405.1 Crocinitomicaceae bacterium
CTGGGGTGATGCTGCAATAGACAACTTTCAAGTTAGAGACATACCATCAAATGATCTTTCTGTCGTAGCTGGTGCTGTTCCTTCTGGTTGTGATTTAACAGCTACCGAAACATTAGAAATATGGGTAGTAAATGCTGGAATTGTTCCTGAAACTGGTTTTAGTGTTGAATACTCAGTTAATGGTGGAACTGCTGTTTCTGAAACAATTACTAGTTCATTAAATCCAGGTGATACTCTAATGCATATGTTCACAACAACAGCTGATATGTCAGCTGATGGAATGTATGTAGTTGATTTTAGCGTTGTATTATCAACGGATGTTGATACAACAAATAACCATTTGATTGGTGTAATGGCAGAAAATTATGTTACTCCAGCTGCGCCAACTACTAATGGTGATACGATTTGTAATGGAGATACTGCAATGGTAACTTCGGACGCAGGCTATACATCATGGTATGATGCTGCTACTGGAGGTAATTTAGTTGGTGAAGGTGCAACAATTGATGTGACACCTACTGCAACAACTTCATATTATGCTGAAGCTGTTCACAGCGTAGGTCATTCAGAGAATTTCGATTCTTACAATGTTGGAGATTATATAGTTGCGTCAGATCCTAGCAACTGGGATGTATGGCCAGGTGGAACACCAGGTGGTGCATACGATATGCAAGTTACAGATGTTCAAGGAAACGGAGGAAATTCTCTGAGAGTATTTAACTCTGATGGTACTGACATAGTATTGGAATTTGGAGAAGAGATTAGTACTGGTAAATTCTACTATTTAATGGATATGTTTATAGTTAGCGAAGGTTATATTAATTTCCAAGAAGATACAGTTATTGGTACTGCGTGGAATATGAGTGTAACTTTTATTGCAGGAGTAATAGATATAACTATTGATGGAGCTTCTGTACTTACAGGTTCTTACAATGGTACTAACCCTGCAGGAAATACGGTGTGGAATACCTTCAAGTTTGATTGTGATTATTCTACTGGAACGTGGGAAGTATTTGCTGACGGAATTTCTCAAGGTACTTTTGTAAATCCTGATCCTGTTGCATCAGTAAATATCTATCCTGGAGCAGGTGTTGAATATTACTTAGACAATGTTGAGTGGGGTAAATTAGGATGTTCGTCAACTACAAGAACTGAAGCAGTTGTAACTGTTGAAGATTGTAGTTCAATCGGTGAGCTATCGTTTAAGGATTTAAATATCTATCCGAATCCAAATAACGGACTATTTACTATTACTAATAGTCAAGAAATAACAGACGTTATTATTACAGATCTACAAGGAAAGATTGTTTACAATAGCAGAAACATTAACTTAAATAAAGTCAATGTAGAGCTAAATAATCTTGAAAGAGGTATGTATATGATTAACATCAAAACCAGTGATGGTATGATTACTAAAACTGTAACTTTACAATAATTAAAATCGAAAATTAAAGGGAGCTTTTATAGCTCCCTTTTTTATTTAAATCAAAANCAATGAAAAAAATCGTCTCTTTTCTTTTAATAGTTTTTAGCTTTTTTAACTACAGTGCCCAGACAACCCATACTGTTAATGCTGGAAGCTANTATTATTCACCAACTAACTTAACTATTCAAGTGGGTGATTCTGTTATCTGGATAAATGATGGAGGTTATCACGATGTGAATGGAAATATTAATTCAATCACTAACCAGCCTTACAATAACCCTGTTACNTTCGATTCTCCAGCCACTAATACTACTGGAGCAGTTATTTTTGCCTATAAATTTACTGTCCCTGGCACCTATAATTACGATTGTTCTGTAGGAAGTCATGCTGCCAGCGGGATGGTTGGTACTATAGTTGTGCAACCTAATACTCCAAATGCTTTAATTTTTACAGCAATTATGGATTTAACTCTTCCTTCTAGTTCTTACTCACATTCTTGTAGTGGCTGCAATGGNAAGGCTATAATGATGACTGCAAATCAAAGTATTTCAGATTTGAGTTTATACGGANTAGGGTCTGCTACTAATGGTGGTGGAACTGACGGACAAGAGTACACTTTTCCCCCNNTTTCAATGAATGCAGGTCAACATTTAATTCTATGTAGAGACTCTAGTGCATTATCTACTTACTTTGATGGTTGTTTGGAACAATTTTCTGGATCTCTTTATCCAACTTTAATCATTGAAAGTCAAGGTGGAGAACCTAAAGGCAATGGAAATGATGCCTACGAACTATTTTTTAATGGTTCAGTTATTGAAACCTATGGTGATATTACACATTCATATGGAACTGGAGGCTTTACTAGNCTACCTTGGGCATACCGAGANCAATGGGCTTGGAGAGATACAGCCCAAAGTAATATTGGCAATTGGATTTACGGTGGAGATAATTGTTCAGATAATTCTACTACCACTCAAACTTCAAGTTGCCCTTTTCCACTCGCAACATCAGCATGCGGATCTACAACCTCAGATNTTACTTTCAAAGTGGATATGAGTCANTANGCAGGTTCNCAAGGTGCAGGATATACNGTAAATTTGAACGGAACATTTAACGGATGGTGTGGAGGCTGTAACCCAATGACTGATGCTGATGGAGATAGCATTTGGGAGATAACTTTACCACTTAATATTGGTGAAACAATAAGATATAAGTTTACTGTAAACGGATGGAATGATCAAGAAAATTTTATTCCTGGAGGTAGTTGTACTAATACAAATAGTGCTGGTTTTACTGACAGAGAATTAGTAATACCATCATCAAATTTGGATTTAGCTGTAGTTTGTTTCAATAGTTGTACAGCTTGTGTTGCTCAAATTAGTTACAATATTACTTTAAAGGTTAATACAGCTAGCGATACTGCAAATAATCCTGGTGCTTCTTATTATGCAGGTGGTGGAATTTTAGATTCTCAATTAGGAAATGGTGCCCAAGCACTTCCTCTTAGTGATTCTGATGGAGATGGGGTTTGGGAAGGTGTTGCAACATTAACAGGCCCTTCAACAGGTATTCAAGGTTATTACGTTTTTAACAGAGGAGACTACAATTCAAAAGAGAATTTGAGTGGTTTACCATGTGGTGATCCTACAAATTGGAATGATAGATTATTACCTNTTATTACATCTGATACAACATTNCTTCATTGCTTTGGAAGTTGTGAAACTGATGGAACTTGTCCTGCACCTCCATCTTCTTTNGTTGATATTACCTTTANTTTAAATGTGTCCAGTATTATTGCTAGTGGTAATACTATTGATCCAGCTGGAATGTTTATTGCNGGAGGTGGCAATTTTGGNAATCCAGGAGATAACCCNATGACAGATTTAGGTAATAATTTNTGGAGTATTACTATAAATAAGCCAGTTGGTTTCACTAGTGACTATACCTTTACTAATGGTAGTGCTGGAGATTATTCTGGTAAAGAAAATATAGTAGGACTTTCTTGTGCCGTACCTCCTTACAGTGATAGAAATTTAGCACCTGTTTACACAGATACGACTATACAACACTGTTTTGGGACTTGTGATTATGATGGNACATGTACATTAGNAAGTTCTATTAATTATACATTTCAGGTTGATATGAACCAGTCTGGTTATGGAACATCAGCTGTTCCTTACTTAAGAGGAAGTTGGGATTGGGGAGGATCTGGTGATATGATGACAGATTCTGATGGAGATGGTGTTTGGCAGTTTACAAAATCATTAACTGGCGGTGGAGAATATTTATTTGCTGTTGACACAGATACTGTAGTTGGTTGGGATGTTAATGAATCTAATGATCCTAACGAACCATGTACTAATGGTAATGCACAGTATACCAATAGAGTATTATCAGTTTCTTCATCGGATACAATTTTAGGAATTGTTTGTTTAGGTAGTTGTTCACCATGTCTACCACCTTCTGCTGGTTTTACTNATGAGTTATTTTTCTCTGAATATGCTGAGGGGAGCAGTAATAATAAGTATTTAGAAATCTTTAATGGTACTGGAATGCCAGTTGATTTAAGTAATTATTCTTTATCAAGTTGTTCTAACGGATGCGACAATGTAGGAGAATTTGATTATCCTGATAATGTTACATTTTCTGTAGGAACAATATTAAACCATGGCGACGTTTTCGTTGTTGCTAATCCGAATGCAGATTCTTTAATATTATCAAGTGCCGACCAAACATTTACATACTTAAGTAACGGAGATGATTTCTTCGCATTAACTTTAGCGGGTGCTACTAGCTCAAATTATACAATTATTGATGTTATTGGTCAAATGGGGCCTGATCCTGGTCAAGGATGGGATGTAGCAGGTGTTACTAATGGAACTAAGGACCACACGCTGGTCAGAAAATCAAATGTTTGTCAGCCAGATACAAGTTGGTCAAATTCAGCTGGAACGGATTCTATTAATTCTCAGTGGGTTGTCCTAGCTCAAAACGACTGGACTAATTTAGGTNCTCATTCGACAAATTGTTTACCTCAACCACCTCCTTTGAGTTCTGTTACAGTTACTTATAGTGTTGATGTATCTGCTTATCTTTCTGGGGGGGCAACACTAGATTCTACAGGAATCAGAATTGCTGGTAATTTTGCTGATAATGGTGCAAAAGTTGGAGGAGTTCCAATGAGTAATTGGAATCCAACACATCCTCAAAGTGCAATGTCAGATCCTGACGGTGATAGTATATGGACTATAACTATNTCATATGATTCTTTAAGCCCTAATGNCATGCAGTATTATAAGTTTGTAAATGGTACTTGGGGACCTGGACTNGATGAATCTGTAAGCGATACTCTGTGTGGAGGAGCTGGNGGATTTGGAAGTGATAGATTTTTNCATCTACCGCAAGCAGATACNACAGTTTGCTATATTTGGAATAGCTGTNCTTCGTGTGGTACTACAATTAATTATGTAGATATAACTTTTACTTTAAATACNTCTTCTATAACTCAATTAGGAGGTTCAGTTGATCCAACGGGGATGTTTATTGCAGGTGGTGGAACTTTTGGAAATCCTGGAGATAATCCAATGACAGATTTAGGTGGTGGTATATGGTCATTTACAGTAACCAAACCAATTGGTTTTACNAGTGATTATACTTTTACTAATGGAAACTCTGGNTGGGGAGCAAAAGAAAACATANCTGGATTGCCTTGTGCTGTTCNNCCATATGATGATAGAAATTTAGCACCTGTTTATTCAGATACCACTATTCAACATTGTTTTGGTACTTGTGATTATGATGGTACTTGTAATTCAATAGTTACTCCTCCAAGTGGAATAAATATTACTTTCCAAGTAGACATGTCACAAGTGAGCGATACTTTCAGTATTCCAGAAGTTAATGCCACTTTTAATAATTGGTGTGGTAATTGTGATGCAATGAGTGATGCTAATAGTGACAATATATGGGATGTAACTGTTTCTTTAACACCTGGTGATAGTATAGAGTATAAATATTCAGCGGATAATTGGACTATTCAAGAAATGAATGATCCAGGAGCACCGTGTACAAATGGAGATTCTACTTACACAAATAGAGTTTTAGTGGTACCAGCTTCTGATACTATATTAGGGATTGTTTGTTGGTCTAGTTGCGATCCTTGTGGTGTTGTTCCTCCAACAGGCATAAGCGACTATTTAGATAACATTAGAATCTACCCAAATCCTGCCAATGATGTTTTATATATTTCTTCTACTGAAATAATTCAGAAAGTAGAGGTATTGGATGTTGTTGGAAGAGTAATTNTCTCCAAAACATTGAATAGTTCTAATTACATATTTGATGTAAGTAATTTAAATAGCAATGTTTATTTTATAAACTATACAATAAATGGGGTTATTAATACAAAGAAAGTGATTGTTAACAACTAACAATTCTTATTTAAAAAATTATAAAAGAGCAGAGTTTATTCTTTGCTCTTTTTTTTTAATTTAATAATAAAATATAATTATGAAATATTTATACATATTAATTTCGTTTAATTTAATTAATCTAACTATTTCTTCTCAAAATAATCTTGAATTGTTAGGTGTATTAGATTTAGACCTACCAACTGGTGGTTCTACTGGAAAAGCAATTCATGTAAGAGCAATTCAGAATATTTCAGATTTAAGTATTTATGGAATTGGCACTGCTAATAACGGTGGTGGAACAGATGGTCAAGAGTATACTTTTCCTTCAATAAGTTTAAATACTGGTGAAGATNTTATTGTTTGTAGAGATACCGTTGCTATTAATTCTTATTTTATGGGTTGTATTCCTTTTAATTTAGTTATACTAGATGATCAAGGTGTTATAAATCAAAATGGTGACGATGCTATAGAGCTATTTGAAAATGGAATAGTTATTGAAACATTTGGTGACATAAATGTAGATGGTACGGGTGAGCCTTGGGAGTATAAAGACTCTTGGGCTTATAAAGATTCATCTGGGTCCGTAATATTTAATGGTTTGAATTGGGCTATGGGTGGTGTTGATTGTACGGATGGATCTACGACTTCAATTTCTTCAAATTGCCCATATCCACATTGCTCAACACAAGGAGGAAACGTAAGTGAGGTAACTTTCAAAGTAGATATGTCACAAGTAATGGATCCATTTAATTTACCTGAATTAAATTCTACTTTTAATAACTGGTGTGGTAATTGTAATACTTTAACAGATGCTGATGGTGACGAAATTTGGGAGTTAACTGTCAGTTTAAATATAGGTGATACTGTAGAATATAAATTTTCTGCAGATAACTGGGCTTTTCAAGAAACACTTGACCCAAATGAAACCTGTACTAATGGACNATCCAATTTTACTAACAGATTTTTGATTGTTCCTAACAATAATATAGTCCTTGATGATGTTTGCTGGGGAAGTTGTAGTCCATGTGCAACAGACTTAGAGATAATTAATTCTTACCAAGTAAATATTTATCCAAATCCTTCTTCTAAAGAAATATTTATATCCTCTATTTCAAATATTAAGTATATAGAAATATTTAATTCAATGGGTCAGAATGTTTACCAAAACAATTTAGAGTCATCAAAATTTAATTTAAATATTTCTGATTTTGATACTGGTTATTACATTGTAAAAGTTGTTTTTGAAGATAAGGTTTCAATAGTTAATTTTATCAAACATTAAAATTTAAAATTATGAGGTTTTTTATTATCAGTTTTATTTTTTTATTTCATATTTCATCGATATATGGTCAAATTCAATACAATTGGCAAAATTCTAAAGAAGGCTGGACAAGTGGAGGAAATTGTAATCTAACTGCTCAACCAGCTGCGATGGCAATGAGATTATTTGCACCTAACGGTTTAATGAGAAGNGGTAATATTTCAGCNAATTTAGGNATNAATGGAACAGATTATAATTTAGTTGAAGTAACTCTTAAAAATCCTACNTCAGGTTCTGGAATTGCTAGGTTATTCATATATCCTCCTGGTACTAATTCTGATACTTGTTATTATGCCTTTCAAGTAGATACATCTATGACTGGATTTTCAACTTATACTATATCNTTAGATTCTATTCCCACAGGAGGTACTTCTACACCTTATGATGGTCCAATAGCACGNTTTGGNCTAAGAGCACCTTGGGGTGGAGNNAATTTTGANACNATATATTGGAAACAAATGATTGTTTCAAATACTAATCAAGTAATTGATTCAGCTAATATTACTTTCAAGGTGGATATGTCTCAGGTTTCTGATCCTTTTACAGCACCAGAGCTTAATGGTACATTTAANANTTGGTGTGGTAANTGTAATNCNATGTNAGACTCAAANNGNGATAATATTTGGGATGTAACTGTTAAATTGCAAAGTGGAGATACTATTGAGTATAAATACTCTGCAGATTCTTGGGCTATTCANGAGACCAATGATCCTAATGGTTCTTGTACAAATGGTGATCCTAATTTTACTAATAGAATACTTATTGTTCCAGCAAATGATTCCACACTTCCTGATGTTTGTTGGGGAAGTTGTGACACCTGTTCTCCAATCNGNGCATTAGAAAATCTAGAATTGAANGATTTAAGTATTTTTCCAAACCCNACATCTAATNTTCTANCCATCCAATCCAATANTCTAATAAATCCAATTTCTATTTATGATATAACTGGAAAATTAGTTTTACAAAATATTGGNAATTCTAAAGAAATAATTCTTGANATTTCNAACCTTAACTCTGGATTATATTTTATTCAATCCAACTCCCAAAATTCTTTCATAAGAAGAAGATTTGTTGTTTGTAATTAAAATACTATGATAAAACGATTATTAGTTTTATTATTTTGTTTGATAATATCAAAATTTAATTTNTCTCAAGATATTTTATTAGGTGATTATGTTCCTGGAAATGGAATAGTTCTCGCAAGTACAGATAACAATTATAAAGTTGTATTAAGAGGTTATTCTCAGTCTTTATTCGAATCTAGAACCATTTCTTATGACTCTTCTGCAATAACAGATAATAATAGATACAATAGATTTAGGGCTAGAAGAATAAGATTAAGACTATCTGGAAATCAGTCCTATCCGGGTTTTAGTTATAGACTTCAGCTCAATTTAGCAGAATCTGAAGCCGACGATGGGTTATTGTCAAATATTTTGTGGGATGCATGGCTTGGTTATAATATTAATAAGAACAATAAAATTGTTATTGGTCAAAAAGGGACTCCTACTGATAATATTGAACTTCAAATGGCTTCTAATACCCTACAACTTCCTGAAAGAAGNAGATTAACANGTGCATTTTCAAGTATTAGAGAAACAGGTNTATTTTACAATAANAGATTCAAACTTGNCAATAAANCAGTTGTGAAATCTATGTTAAATATCACTACTGGTGATGGATATGCTTATAACTTGAATTCAAAAGATTATGGAGGTTTAAAATATGGAGCTAGAGTTAATATTTTACCATTTGGTCTATTTAGAAAATTTGGGCAGTTTAGACAAGTAGATATGGTCAGAGAGTTAAATCCAAAGCTTCTTGTTGGTTTTAATGGAAGTTTTAATAATGGAATGAGTAGTAGAAGAGGAAGGAGAAATGGAGATTTTTTATTTTATAATATAAGTGGTGTTGATACAACCTACAGGTTACCTAATTATTTAAAGCTGGGAGCAGATTTACTTTTTAAGTATAGAGGGTTTTCACTCTTAGCTGAATATGTAAAAACAAAAGCTTTTGTTGCTGATGATATTACCCACAGAAACGACAGATATGGTGATGATCCAACACTCATAAGAAATTCTTTTGGAGCATGGGATGAAAATGATTTTATTTCGGTAAGTTCCGATGAATATGTTAAAAGACAACTAATTTTAGGTAGTGGTATTAATATTCAAGCTGGTTATTTATTTAAATCTCTATTTTCTATAGATGGCAGATTTACCAAATTGGTTCCTGATGAGTTTTCATTTATGAATAATGCTACCTATTACAATAGACAAAACTTTTATGAGATAGGTTTTAGTAAATATTTTTCTAAAAATTATTCATTCAAAATTCAAGCATCCTACAGGTTNATTGATAATGCAAGATTAAGAGCACAAGACTTTGAAAGGTTAGAATTTGAAGCCTCAGAGAATGTATTTTATTTAATGGTTCAAGTAGCTTTCTAATGAGGTTTTTAACTTTTATAATTATCTCTTTTATTTTCTGTAGTATTATATACACTCAGGATTCTAAAAAGATATCCGAAAAATATTTCCCAGATTTTGATATTGATGTTCCTACGCCTGCTTTTAATAAGAAAAAGGGATTTACAAAGTACTTAGAAATGATGTATTTCTTGGATGAATTATGTAAAAAACACCCTAANAAAGTATCCTATGAATATATTGGAAAATCTCAAAAAGAGAAGAAGATTCCTATGGTNTATTTAGGTGAAAATAAANNNGATAATTTTAAAGTTTGTTTTATGGGAGGATTACATGGTAATGAACCTGCTAGTACNGAATCATTATTGTTGCTTATTCATAATTTATTGGAAGTTGATTCTTTGAAAGATTTAACCAGTAAATTAAATATTGCTATCATTCCCATGGCAAATATAGATGGATATGAAAAGCAAAGTAGATATGCTTCAAATGGTCAGGATTTAAATAGAGATCATACGAAATTAACTAATCAAGAAACCATCGCAATTAAGCAATCTATAAGTGGCTTTTCCCCGGATTTAATGGTCGATTTCCACGAGTATAAACCTTATAGAGTCGATTTTGTAAATTTTGGAGAATATGGAACTACTTCTATGTATGATTGTATGTTTTTATATTCTGGTAATTTAAATGTTTGTCCTAGAATAAAATCAGTAGTTGAGAATACTTATTTACCTCCAGCAAAATTAAAATTGGATAACAATGGTTTAAGATACCATAACTATTTATCCTCTAAACATAAGAATAACAAAATTTATTTCAATTTAGGTTCAGTGAGTCCAAGNTCAAGNGCTACTTCATTTGCATTAGGAAATTCTATTTCNATGCTTATGGAANTAAGAGGAGTTGGCTTAAATAGAATATCTTTCAAAAGACGTATTTATACGAGTTATTTATTGGCATATTCCTTTTTAAACACTTCTGTTGACAATTCATATTATATAAAATCAACTTTAGATGATTGTAACAAATTTCCAGATGAAATTACCATTAAATATAAAAAAGAGAAATCTAATTATAATNTAGATATGATAGATGTCTATAATCTTGATATTATACCAGTTAATATTGTCTTAAATAATGGATTAAAATGTACAAATGAAATTACAAGAAAACGTCCATTTTATTACTTTATTGAGAAAGATTTAACTGTAGTTACTGATAAATTAAATATTTTGGGATTAGATATTGACACTTTAAAATTTGATGAATTATTTGAAATAGAATCTTATAAAATTGTTTCTGAAAAAAAATCTCCAGNAAAATTTCAAGGCTTTTATGAAAATATTGTTTCTACCAGCATATTTAAAGAACAAAAAGTTTTAGAAAAAGGAACTTTTATTATTCCAATGAATCAAGAAAAATCAAATATAGCCGTTGAAACACTGGAGCCAGAAATGCTATCAGGTTTTTTAAGATTTAATGTTATTAATCCTAGTGATATTCAAAAAATTCATCGATATACTTTAAATAAAAAATTATGAAAAAGACAATAGTAGCCTTCTTTTTATCATCCTTGTTTTCATTAAACTTTATTTCTCAGGAAGCTCAGTTAATGAACGAATCTAGTTATGAAAAAAATAATAGTTATAAATACCAACTAGGCTCGGGTGTCGAATTCAATTTTGACGATAGCACTCATTTATTTAAAATAGGGGGAATGGCTCAATCTCGTTTTTTAAATACAAGTTTAAATGATTCACTTTCTGAAANTTTAAATTACTTTGGAATTAAAAGATCTTATTTTAATTTAAGTGGATCTTTAAATAATGGTCAATTTTCATTTCTTATCCAAACAAATTTCAGTGAATCNTTTCCNTTGTTAGACGCTTGGATTGGTTATCATCCAAATAAGAATATTAGTATTTTCTTTGGNCAAAAGATGTCTCCATTTAANAANCTNTCNATGCANATAATGGAATATNATTTACAGTTTGCTTCTAGGAATTNTTTGTCTCAAAATTTNACAGAACTAGGTAGAGAGTTNGGTTTGTTTTTAGANGGAAANTTTTCATTAGGTAATATTGGTTTAAAACCTTCTTTAGCTGTNACTAGCGGNGATGGTACTAATTCTTTTGGTGAAAANTCAATTGATAANGATCAAGGTGGTTTTAAATATGGTGGAAGAATGAATATTTACCCANTAGGTTTTTTTAAAANTAATAATGAATTAGTAGGTCATGATGTTTTAAAAGAAAAGAATGTAAAAGTGTTAATTGGAGGTGCTTCAAGTCTTAATATTGGTTCAAGTCACAAGTTAGGCGAGGGGCATTATAACGANANTTATTNAGATGANGATACTTTTATGTTCTATGATTCACTAGGAGAAAGAAAGCTGCCTAATTATCTAAAAAACTATATTGATATTTTAGTAAAGTATAGAGGACTAAATCTTCTATTTGAATATGTGAATACGGCTGCTTATAATTTACAAGGAAGTTCTTTAAANTCCTCTGGATCATTGCTCCTAGAACCAACACAAATCAGTCAATATTTAGTCTTGGGTAATGCATTCAATCTTCAAGGAGGTTATTTATTTAATAGTGATTGGTCATTGGATTTAAAATATGGAAGATCTTACTATGAGTTTGAAGAAACTTATTCTATTTTNCAAAATTACGATTCTATGGGNGCAGGAATTACCAAATATTTNTCAAATANAGCAGTTAAAACACANCTNATGGCCAATTATATAAATTTCCCTAATAATACNTCNANNANTAGACTTAATATTGANTGTCTATTACAAGTTANTTTTTAGNANTTATCTTAAATNTTCNGTNATTAAATTAGCAACTTTTTGAATGGTTGGAGNANTATTTTTNTCNGTTATTATATAAAATATTTTTTTNCCATCTATATTTTNACCTTCAAATCTTCTAGGTAATCCTATTGGGTTTTCNCCAGTTATAATGGCATAAAAAANACAAGCTGNAAGATANNTNGCATTTGGNGAAGGATGTTTNNTATCNTCCATNTATANGTTNATTTCAGGATAANTTTCNTCNATANANTTAAANGCATTNCCAACAGGNACATAAATTGCTTGATTTAATCTTGAAATGGAATCAAGAATTTCCATTGTATTTNATTTTTTATTTTTTGAAATATCTTTTAAATATGGATATTCCCAAGTGCCNTATATAAGTGGAATAGAATTATTTTCTTTGGCTAANTNCACAAATTTTCTAATATANTTTCCANAAGNATCTACGTTTNTAAGTGGGTTTGTACTGTGGTCATTTAAAACTAAATATTCATACTTTTCAATAGAATAATNTTCTTTTTTATTAAGCATCCANTGCTTNNCTAAATTACTTCCTCCAATTGTTCTTTGATCAACTGTTATGTTTTTATTNCTCTCTTNAAACATGCACTCAATTACNTGAGGTAAGTTCCAATAAAAAGTAAAACTATTGCCAATCATTAAAACCTTTTTGGNTTTNANAGAGTCACTGCTTANANNNTGATTNTTAGTAGANGAATAAACACTAGAAGAAACTAATACAAGAAATNATGNGATATATGACCTAAAAACTCAGTTCCATCTACTCTTGTTCCNGGGGAANATAATATTCCTGTACTTGCACTATCATGNTGTGTNAAATTTCCNTNAAGATCNGGAAATCTNGTATAAGATTCATTNGGNTTATTGGAAAGTACAGTGACATCAAAANTAAATAGAANACTATCGTTGTTATTTTTAACNGTAAGAACNTCNTCNNNNTTATTTANATTTAAANNTTGANNNGAAGCTGCAAAAACCAAAGAGCCNCCAAANTTTCCTGTTGGNGTTCCNCCACCAAAAACAACTACNGCTTGTCCAGGGTTTAAAATAGTATTTGCNGGNAATTCNTGATTAGCTGTATTAATTAAAAGCCTATCTGCATCATANAGNTTATATCCGCTNATATCTAGACTAGTNGNAGAACTATTTACNAATTCNACAAATTCATCNTCATNANNATNTCTTATTACCATCTCCATTNGCATCNCCAGGAGCNTNNNCTTGGTGGATCATANAGTACTTCGTTTAAAACAAANCCATAATAAATAGTNTCTGTAGTNCNTGTTGAATCNANNNTATTATCTANAGGNNCAACATCTTCNGTTTTTGCACATTNNATATTTANAGTANATAANAGANCAGTAAAAAAAGNAATATGNAGAATTTTGTAAAATAATTTAGATTTCATTTNAAAACTTTANACCAAATATAATCATTAATTTCACNAAANTGAANGTNCTNAAATACATATTTCTCNCTATTNNAATTGTCTTTTNNAGTTGTAGAAANGTTCCNGATGAAGATGGTTCATCTANTTCAAATCTATTTGNTAATAATAATCATGGAGTTTTTGAGTTTAANGATTACCAGCCNCTTGCAGATAAACCATTTAATNTTCATTTTTATATNCCAACATCNGTTGATAGAACCAATGCANCTATACTTTTCATATTTCCAGGTCNGAATAGNAATGCAGATGATTACTTAGAAACTTGGATTCCNTTAGCAGACCAATANCAAATTATGGTCTTCTCTTTTGAATTTTCAACTTATTATTTTCCTAATAGTACTTCTTACCAACTAGGATATGTAAGAGATTTNAATAATAATTTTACCAATGAAGATATTTGGACTTTTTCTTTGATAGAACCTGTTTTTGATAAGATTAAAAATAATTTAAATTACAACGGAAACAACTATAATATGTTTGGNCATTCAGCAGGTGCTCAATTTGTACATCGCTACATACAATTTAAACCAAATTCAAGGATTAACAAAGCTGTTTCAGCTAACGCAGGATGGTACACCTTGCCAGATACTAGCATCTCTTTTCCATACGGACTAAAAGGCGCTTCAGTTAATTNAAATGATTTAGAANATTCTTTTTTGAAAAATTTAGAGGTTCATCTTGGGCAAAATGATAATAATCCAAATGATCCCTTCCTTAACACAACAGATGGTGCAAATTTACAAGGAAGTCATAGACTCTCNAGAGGAAAATATTTTATTTTGAAAAGTGATTCAATAGCACAGTCTATGAATTTTAATTCAAATTGGATAAAGAAAGAGGTGCCTAATGTAGGACATCANCAAGTAAATATGGCAGTTTTTGCAGCAAAAGAANTTTTTTAATTAAATTTCAAAGTCTACACCAGTTTTTTTTAGAATTTCGTATTTAACCTTATTGAAACTGAATAATTTTGCTGGTCTATGAGAAACACTTTTCTGGGTACTTCCGGTATCNGTTAATAGCTTCATAGAACTAATTTTTTTTCTAAAATTTCTTTTATCAAATTTCTTCTCTAGTATAGATTCGTATAAGTTTTGTAGTTCAGAGAGAGTAAACTTATTTGGTAAAAGTTCAAANCCTACTGGCTTAGATTTAACATGGTTAACTAATTTTTCTTTACANGCAGCTAATATTTTATTGTGATCGAAAGCTAATTCNCCAATCCTATTAACATTATGCCATTTTGCTTCAGATGCAAANGCTGAAGGACTATTGTTCTTATTAGTTGGAGATAATTCATATTCTTTAATTCTAAGTAAACTGTAATGAGAAATTGTAAAAACTCTTCCTAAAGGATGTCTACCNATATCTCCAAATGTTTTTACTTGTTCTGTGAATATATCTTCTAATCCAGTCATATCTTTTAAAACTCTATCGACAGCTTCTTCTGTATTCTCNTTTGGATGAACTAAGTCACCAGGTAATGCCCAATAATCAACGTATGGATCAACACCTCTTTTGATTAGTAGGACCTTTAGTGAATCTTGATCGTAACCAAAAATGACACAATCTACTGAAACGGAATAANTGAAATTATTTTTTACCATNTTCTAAATTTAAAAAAAATATNANTCTTTAAAAATTCTATCTTTTCCAAAGTATTCTGGAGACTGNACAGAAATAACTTTCATTGTTNNNTTTGANTTNACTATTACACCATGCCANGTNTTTTTTGGAATAANAATCNAATCTCCTGCAGCAACTTTATATANAGAATCNTTTATTTGAAATTCTCCAAATCCCTTATCAATTAATACATTTTCAGTATGATAAACATGTTTGTGAAGTTTAACTTTTTGTTTGATCCATATTGCAAAAGTCGAAGAAGAAGAGTCACTAGAAATTTTCTTGACATGAATATTTTCAAACTCTATATCAGGAANAATCTGATCAATGGAAGAAACAATATTCTGAGATTTATAGATTAAAGGAATAAATGTTAAAGCTAAAATGGTAGTCAATCTCATTTGATTACGAATTGTTCAATATTTTTATTTCCTTGNATAAAATCATTTGCATGCATTTTTTTCTTTCCTTCTAATTGTATTTCTAACAATTCTAAAGCNTTGGAATTAGTTCCTATATAGATTTTATTATCTTNTAATAAAATTGTTTTTTTAGGAACTTTTAAATTGCTTGTTCTTACTTTAAAAACTTTAAAGTTTAACTGCCTACCTNTATTCAATAATAATGTCCATGCACCAGGNTAGGGGTTAAGGCCAAGAATAAATTGTTTTATTGATAAATCATCTTTTGACCAATTAATTCTGGTGTTTTTTCTATTTAGTTTGGGAGCCTTTTTTTGCGATTNTNAAATTATTTGTTTTTTAGATTTCAAACTTCCANTTTCAATTTCNGAGATTGTTCTAATTATTAGCTTAGAACCAATTTCAATAAGTTGGTCGTGTAGTTCACCAGCTGTTTGCNCATCTTTTATTTCAGTTTTTTCAATTAATAATATATCTCCAGTGTCAATTTTATCATTAATAAAAAATGTAGTTACACCAGATTCTTTTTCACCATTTATTATAGCCCAATTAATTGGAGCAGCCCCTCTGTAATTTGGAAGAATGGAAGCATGAAGATTTATGGTTCCTTTTTTTGGAATTTGCCAGACTAATTTAGGCAACATTCTAAAAGCAACTACTATAAATAAATCTGCATTTAATCCTATAAGTTCATCAATGAAATTTTTGCTTTTTAATTTTTCAGGTTGAAACAATCTAATTTTGTTTTTAGTTGCATATTTTTTTACNTCTGATTGTTGTATTTTTCTTCCTCTTCCTGCTGGTTTGTCTGTTGAAGTAACTACACCTACTATTTCATGCTTACTTTTCAAAATAGCATCCAGCGTTTTAACTGCAAATTGTGGGGTTCCCATGAAAACTATTCTCATATTATTCAACTTTTAAAACCAATCCTTTCAAGTATTCACTTTCTGGGTGGAAAATATTTATAGGATGATCAGCAGGCTGATGCATTTGCTTTAAAATACTGACGTTTCTTCCTGCTGTAATTGCTGAAGATAAAACCATATGCCTAAATAAATTAATGTCAATAACCTGAGAACATGAAAAAGTAAAAAGAATACCGTTNGGCTTTATTTTTTCAATAGCTCTTGTGTTAAGCCTTTTATAGCCTTGAAGTCCTTTGTGCTTGACTTTNATATGTTTTGCAAATGCTGGAGGNTCTAGGATAATAATATCGTATTGATCATCAAGATTTTTCATATAATCTTTAGCATCATCAATAATAGACCTATGATTATTTTTAAAATCTGAGANAAAATTTAGATTATCTTCCAACAAATCAATTGCTTTTTGAGAACTATCTAAAGAATGAACTTCTTTAGCTCCATTATTTAATGCATAAATTGAAAACCCTCCAGAATAGCAAAATGTATTTAAAATCCTTTTGTCTTTAGCTAATTTACCGAGGTATTGACGATTTTCTCTTTGGTCTATAAAAAAACCTGTTTTTTGACCATTTTCCCAGTCTATCAAAAATTCATTTCCATTTTCTATTACTTTGGTATTAGATATTTTCTTTTTTTGAAATAGATATGAGTTTTGAATTTTATATTNTTCTATATAAATCTTNGGAAGTGTTTTCTCACTNTTATCGTAAATAACNTCTATAGGNAAAAATTCAAGAACTATTTTAGTGAAAACTTCTTTNAGTTTCCACATTCCAATTGAGTGAAATTGGAAAATAGCAACTTTGTTATAAATATCACATATGAAACCAGGCATTTGGTCTCCTTCTGCGTGAACTAATCTATAAACATTATTATTAGAACTAATTTCAATACTATTTATTCTTTGNTTGTATGCTTTTTTAATTTTCTTTTTCCAATATTCTTCATTGATTTCTTGTCTTTCAAAATCAAAAATTCTAATACTAATATTTCCTTCATTATAATGCCCAGTAGCCAAGTAATTATCTTTATTTGAAAATATTTCAACAATACTACCATCTTTTGTGTCCTTTTCAACATTCTTAATAGCCCCAGAAAANACCCAGGGATGTTTTCTTATTAGCGACTTTTCTTTAGCTGGTTTAAGAGTTACTTTTTTCATTCTGTTGTTTAATATATTAAAGTCTATTGCTAAATTTGAATTAAATTTAAATTAAATGAAATTCGGACAAGTTGANGATTTGGACATAGTAGATTTTTCTTTACCTACTTTGGATAAAATTACTAAAACAAATTTATCAAGTTTAAGAAAAGATAATAATTTTAAATTTTATTTCGGGGCTCCTGGATGGTCGGATATTAAATTTAAAGGGACTGTTTATCCCAAGAATACTCCGGCTAAAAATTTTCTAAATGAATATNCCAATCAATTTAACAGCATTGAGGTGAACTCTACTAGATATGGTACTCCTAAAAAGCATATAATTGATAGATGGGTCAATAGTGTAGGAGATAACTTTAAGTTTTCTATGAAAATTCCTCAAGTGGTAACACATAGAAAAGATATTAATGATCACACAGCTAAAATGAAAACCGAAGAATTTATTTCTGCTATAGATAAATTAGGGGTTAAATCTGGAATAAATTTTGCTGTTATGTCAAATTATTTTANGTCTTCTCAATTTAAAGAGCTAGAGAGTTTTATTAATTTTTGGCCTGTAGATGCTCCTTTAGCCATTGAATTTAGAAANCCATCTTGGTTTGAAAACAGTGTAAGAAAAGAATGGCAAGAATTATTCTCTACNAAAAATATTATTCCAGTTATTACTGATACTCCTGGAAGAAGAGATGTTTTACATTTTAACCTAACTAACAATCATCTTTTCATTAGATACGTAGGAGATTTNAATCACCCTAGTGATTTGAAAAGAATAGAGCTTTGGACAGATAAAATTTCAGAATTAGTTAATATAGGAATTGAAAATATATGGTTTTATGTTCATCAACCAGGTGAGAACAGAGAGAGAATTCTATTTTTTTACAATACATTTATTCCAAATATCAACAANCTNTTAGATACCAAAATTCCTCTTTTGAATAACTATAGTTATATGTAGTTTAAAAATTTATAGGCATAGTATCCTACAATTTCATGCAGCAGTATTTTCCAAGTAAATAAAGCGGAAGATTGTGGTACTATTATATATTCTANGTCAAAGTGTTTTAAATTGGGTTTTTTAATGTAAGGATCTGAATTAAGATTGGTTTTTTTAAAACAAGACAAAGACCTTCTCATATGGTAATCTGANGTNATAATTAAACAATTAAATTCTTCATTTGNATGAATTTGATTTAATATTTTTTCGCTATAAATAGCATTTTCATAAGTGTTTTTTGATGAGTTTTCTNNTAAGATACAACTGTCTGGAATGCCAATTTTAATCAAGTAGTTTTTTAATATTTTAGCTTCTTTTAGTTTTGACGTTAAACTTCCAGAAGCTCCTGTAATAAGAATTTTTTTTATTCTTTTTTCAGAAAATAATTCTATTGTATTTAGTAATCTATCATTATTTTTAGAAAAAATAATATTATCTTCTGTTGACTTTAAATCAACCATTCCACCAAGTAAAATTCCATAGTCATAAGTAATNTTTTTAGTTTCGTACTTAACAGTCCATAAATCATTTATGAATTTGTGAATGAAAGGATTACTAAATAGGATTAAAAATAAAAGTCCTAAAATCAAGAATCTTCTTCTTAAGTATTTTCTTTTGTGAAGCAGAGATGCTAATAAAAAAACAACAATCCAGAAGAAAGGATCTATTAAAAAAGATAATATTTTAGATAATAAAAAAAACACCTGGCTAATATTGATTAATTTTGTGGAAATTAAGATAATAATTATTAAAATTTACTATACTAATTTAAATTAAATGGATTTAACACCCTATAAGCCTAAGAATAAAATTAGAATAGTTACTGCTGCTTCTCTTTTTGATGGCCACGATGCTGCTATTAATATTATGAGAAGAATTATTCAATCTACGGGNTGCGAAGTTATTCATTTAGGTCATGACAGAAGTGTTGAAGAAGTAGTTAATTGTGCTATTCAAGAAGATGTACAAGCAATTGCNATGACATCCTATCAGGGTGGCCANAATGAATATTTTAAATTCATGAATGATTTACTGGTCAAAAGAGGTTCTAGTCATATTAAAATATTTGGTGGAGGAGGTGGTACAATATTACCAGAGGAAATTAAAATTTTAGAGGACTATGGTATAGAAAAAATTTACCATCCTGATGATGGTAGGAAAATGGGNCTTCAAGGAATGATTAATGACTTAGTAAAAAGATGTGATTTTATCACTGGTGAAAAGAAAATTAAAGAACTTGAAAAAATAAATCCAAATAATCATCTAGAGATTGGTAAACTTATTTCATCTGCTGAAAATTTTGGAGAAAGTAATTCAAAGATTCTTAATGAAATCAAAACTAAAGTTGAAAAATTTAATNTTCCTGTTTTAGGAATTACTGGGACTGGAGGAGCAGGAAAGTCTTCTTTAGTAGATGAGTTAGTAAGACGTTTTTTACACGATTTTAAGNATAAAAATTTAGCTATTATNTCAGTAGATCCATCTAAAAGAAAAACTGGTGGTGCTTTATTAGGTGACAGAATTAGAATGAATTCTATAAATAACTCTAGAGTTTATATGCGTTCTTTAGCAACTAGACAAAGTAATTTAGCGCTTTCTAAGTATGTATCACAGGCTGTGGACATATTGAAATATTCACAATTTGATTTAATTATTTTAGAGACTTCTGGAATTGGTCAATCAGATACAGAAATTCTTGATCACAGCGATGTATCTCTATACGTCATGACACCTGAATTTGGTGCAGCAACTCAGTTGGAGAAAATAGATATGTTAGATTTTGCAGATGTNGTTGCTCTTAACAAATTTGACAAAAGAGGNTCTTTAGATGCAATTAGAGATGTGAAAAAGCAATATAGAAGGAATCACAACTTATGGGACTCAAAAGATNAAGATATTCCAGTTTTTGGGACAATTGCCTCGCAATTCAACGATCCTGGAATGAATAACTTATATAAGCAGTTAATAGATTTAATAAATAAATCCTCAAAAACTGACTTTTTATTGTCTTTTAATACCAATAAAGAGCTTTCTGAAAAAGTATTTATTNTTCCTCCTAACAGAGTAAGATACCTTTCTGAAATTGTAGAAAACATTCGAGATTTTGATAAAAGATTAAATCAACAAGTGGTTTTAGCTGATAAATTATATTTTTTATCTAAAACTCTAAAAGAATTTTCTAGGGATAACAANAGTTCTTTTAAATCTATNTTAGAGNATAAAATTGAGCAAATTAAACTTGATTTTGATGCAAGAAATCAAAAAACTATTGACGAATGGGACAGTTTTTATCAATCTTACAACGATGAATTTTTTAAATTTAATGTTAGAGGTAAAGAATTGAAAATAGCAACAAGTTCAAAATCTTTATCAAATTCAAAAATTCCTAAAGTTGCTTTACCAAAGTTAACTTCCTGGGGAGATATTATAAGATGGGTTAACCAAGAAAATGTTCCAGGTAAATTTCCATTTACAGCTGGATTATTTCCTTTNAAAAGAGAAGGAGAGGACCCTACCAGAATGTTTGCNGGTGAAGGGGGGCCTGAAAGAACCAATAAAAGATTNCATTATCTAAGTTTTCAAATGCCTGCAAAAAGACTTTCTACTGCATTCGATTCTGTTACCCTGTATGGAAATGATCCAGGACTTAGACCAGATATTTTTGGTAAAATTGGAAATGCTGGTGTTTCGATATGTTGTTTAGACGATGCNAAAAAGTTATACTCAGGCTTTGATCTTTCTTCAAATNCTACNTCNGTTAGTATGACTATTAATGGACCTGCTCCAATGCTACTAGGTTTTTATATGAATGCTGCTATAGATCAAAATTGTGAAAAGTACATTAAGAATAATAATCTCGAAAAAGAAGTTAAAAAAACAATTGNAAAGATTTATGGTAATAATCCAATACCTAAATACCAAGGGGAATTACCTAAGGGTAACGATGGNCTAGGATTAATGTTACTTGGTGTAACTGGTGATCAAGTTCTACCTGAAGAAGTTTACAATAAAATAAAATACGATACATTGTCNCAGGTTCGTGGAACAGTACAAGCAGATATTCTTAAAGAAGATCAAGCACAAAACACTTGTATATTTTCTACAGAGTTTGCATTGAGACTTATGGGAGATGTACAGGAATACTTTATTGATAAAAAAATTAGAAATTTCTACTCTGTTTCTATTTCTGGCTACCATATTGCTGAAGCAGGAGCAAATCCAATAACACAGTTAGCATTTACATTGTCNAATGGGTTTACATACGTAGAATATTATTTATCTAGAGGTATGTCAATTGATGACTTTGGACCTAACTTATCTTTTTTCTTCTCTAACGGAATTGATCCTGAATATGCAGTAATTGGCAGAGTAGCTAGAAGAATTTGGGCAAAAGCTATGAAATTTAAATATGGTGCTNATGAAAGGGCTCAAAAGTTAAAATACCATATTCAAACTTCTGGAAGATCACTCCATNCTCAAGAAATAGACTTTAATGACATTAGAACAACTCTTCAAGCACTTTATGCCATATATGATAATTGTAATTCATTACATACNAATGCATATGATGAGGCAATAACTACACCAACGGAAGACTCTGTAAGAAGAGCAATGGCGATTCAGCTCATTATTAATAAAGAATTGGGCTTAGCTAAAAATGAAAACCCACTACAAGGCTCATATATAATTGACGATTTAACAAACTTAGTTGAAGAAGCTGTATTAATTGAATTTGACAGAATTAACGAAAGAGGAGGTGTTTTAGGAGCAATGGAAACTATGTATCAAAGAAGTAAGATACAAGAAGAATCTCTTTACTACGAAACGCTAAAGCATACTGGTAAATTTCCTATAATTGGAGTTAATACTTTTTTAAATTCTAAGGGTTCTCCTACTATTATTCCTNGGGAAGTTATTAGAGCTANTAATGAAGAAAAAGAACATCAAATTAATATGCTAAATAATTTTCATAATTTTAATAAGTCTATGTCTGTAAAAGCACTTGAAAAGATGAAATTTTCTGCAATAAATCAAGAAAATATTTTTGAAGAATTAATGGAAGCATGTAAATATTGTTCTCTTGGTGAAATTACTAAAGCATTATTTGATGTGGGTGGTCAATACCGAAGAAATATGTAATTTATTGGTATTCGTAACAACCTAAATCATTAGGAATAGATCGTGTATTGTTAAGTATNTCATCAGAAATATTAGAACTTTTTCCTAAATCTATTATTTCTGAGGAATCTGTTAGTTCAAAATTCCATTCCTCTGTGTTTTTGAAANGTATTTCAGGATTAAATAAACAATTATCTAATACAATATTTTCTATNGTATCCTCTGTTTTTAAAGAACAATGATCAAATAAAACATTAGTAAGAATTCCCGTGATATCGTANCCCANAGTGTCACATACAAAGTCTGTTGTCGAATTTCCATCTATTATACAATTTGTGAAGTTGGCTTGATTAAAAGGTCTGAATATAATTTGTCCGTTGGTACTTTCGTAATAATCTTTAAAAACAAAAGCTGGACTTGTTCTATATCCAATACTGTAATTTGAAAAAGTACAATGTTCAAAATTAATATTTCCCCCAATGCTTATAAATGCTGAATAGTTATTAGAATTGGCGAATAAACAATTAGTTGCAGATAAATTTGATCCTTGTGATAGTATATTAGAATACAGTGAGTTATGTATTTTTACTTTATTTAAANATACATAGTTATTTAACGAAAAAGTATCTACCTGAATTCCAATTATTGCATTTTTTATTTCTGCATGTGTTATGGTTGAATTTAGAGCGTTAGAAAAATAAATTCCTCTCCATTGCCCAGCTATTGAATCTGCAGAGTACAGTAAATAATCTTCTGTTCTGTCTTGTTGAAAAATAACAGGATTATTTAAATCTCCATTTACGTTTAANGTACTTTTATAAACATAAAGTACAGCATTTGAGTGTCCATGTATTTTAGTTCCTTCTTCAATAGTCAATGTTAAATTTGAATCTATTGAAGGGTAACCAACAGCAGCCACACCATAAATTACATGAGGTTTATCATTAGTCCATGTACCTTGAACAATTTCATTTACATGAAAATAAGCATCTTGACCCCAAGCATTTAGAACTACTTTATTAGAATTACCATTAGTTTCAAATATTATTTGATCTTCTATTATAAGAGGAAAAGGCGTACCGTTTGGATCTATAGTTACTTCAACAAATATGAAAATACTATCGCCTGCAAGTATAGAAATATCATTAAAAACTACTCCAGATTCACCATCAATGTTTATTCTAAAAGGTGAATTAGTTCCGTTTTGTAAAGATATGTTACTAATATTAATCGTGCCTGAGTTTTGGTTGTAACATTTAAACCTTTTAGTGGTTGATCCAATGGTTGTAAAAAGTGTGTCAAATAGTATGGTGTCTGTAGAAGTCTCAATATTAAAATTAGAACTGGTAAGTAAATNATTTTTTTTACAGCTTAATATTTGAAGGGATGAAATTATTGTTAATGTATATACTAAATGTTTAGTTTTCATAATCTTTTGCAATATATATACAACTCAGAAAACTTTAATTTATTTTTAATCTTATTATTTTTTGTTAATTTAATTTAAAGATTAAATTTGCAGCCAATAAATCTTTAAAATGAAAAAAGATATACATCCAGAAAATTATAGATTAGTTGTTTTTAAGGATATGTCCAATGATTATTCNTTTGTAAGCAAAAGCTGTGCACCAACCAAAGAAACCATCAAATGGGAAGATGGTAACGAATACCCGTTAATTAAATTAGAGATTTCCCATAAATCTCATCCATTCTTTACTGGAAAAATGCAATTNGTTGATACAGCAGGAAGAATTGATAAATTTAAAACAAGATATTCCAAGCAAAAGAAATAATACTTTAGTATAATTCTTATNTTTATAAATCAACCTTCCTATGAAGGTTTTTTTATAGTACTATGCCAGAAATTATAAAATATGTACTTTTTGACGGAGCTCACCATCAAAAATTAAAACCCCTAACTTTAACTCGACCTGTTGCAGATTTGAGAGTAGGAATTTTTACAATCCAAGAAAAATGGTCATTGGCTCTTAAAAGTAAAGTTGGAGTAAGAACCAAGGATTACCTAAGAAAAAAATTTAATTCCCACATTAGCTCTGCTCAGATTGGTATTTCAGCATCTATATTTCCTTCTCTTGATTTTATTGATGCATTAGATTCCATTGAAGAGAATACTATTATTATGAAAAATGGAAAGGTACTTGCTATATCTCCATTACCAGAAGAAAATGATGAAATTGATTCTAAGTTGAGTGACTATACAATAGTTGAATATACTGGAAAAATTCAATCGCTTGAAAAACCAATGGATATTTTCATTTTAAATGGTTTAGAAATTGATAGAGATTTAAATTTCATAAAAAAAGAAAATACCCATAATAATAATTATGGATCTGGTAATTTATTTATTGGTGATGATATATATATTGAAGATGGTGCTGTGATTAATGGTGCTACTTTAAATAGCAATGATGGCCCTATTTTTATAAGTAAAAATNCAGAAATAATGGAGGGAAGTAANTTAAGAGGTCCTTTGGTTATAATGGAAAATTCAGTTATAAAAATGGGATCTAAAATATACGGTCCAACTACCATAGGTCCAAGTTGTAAAATTGGAGGTGAGTTAAGTAATGTAGTTTTTCAAGGTTTTTCAAACAAAGCACATGATGGCTTCTTGGGAAATAGTGTAGTTGGTTATTGGTGTAATTTTGGTGCTGATTCAAATTCCTCCAACTTGAAAAACAATTATAAAGAAGTTAAATCTTGGAATTACTATACTGAAAAATTTGAAAGCACAGGAACAATGTACTGCGGTTTAATCATTGGGGACCATTCAAAATGTGGAATTAATACTATGTTTAATACAGGAACTGTAGTTGGTTCCTTCGTTAATATTTTTGGATCTGGATTTCCTCAAAAATTTATTCCTTCTTATNTATGGGGTGGAGGNAATACTTTCGAGACTTACAAATTTGAAAAAGCTATTGAAGTAGCTAATATTGTAATGAAAAGAAGAGGTGTTGAATTAGACGAGTTAACAATAGATATCTATAAATCTTTTTTCAAATAAATATTTTAATGATATAGTTTGGCACACCAATTGAGTTAATAATATTGGTGTACTTAGTTTCATTCTATTAATCCTTTATTTAGAATNATACAACTTTTAATATTGCACCAATAACGACATATTGTCATTAAATGTTAAAAAACAAAGTAATGAGTGACTTTTTTGCAGAAAAAAATTGGAGTGGGTTTAGTGATTTAGTTAATGGAGAAACAGAGTTTATTCCACTAATATCTTCTGAAGATGAAGATAGAATGAATTTAGAAGAAGTTCCTGAGAAATTACCTATACTTCCTCTTAGAAATAATGTGTTGTTTCCNGGTGTAGTTATCCCAATAACNTTGGGTAGAGATAAAAGTATAAAGCTTATACAGGATGCAAATAAAGGCAATAAAATTATAGGCGTAGTATCACAAATAGATCCTAAAGTTGAAGAGCCTAGTTATAAAGATTTATATCAAATAGGAACTGTTGCACAAATAGTTAAAATGTTAAAGATGCCAGATGGAAGTAGCACCATCATTATTCAAGGAAAAAAACGTTTAAAATTAATAGAAGAAATNTCTGATGATCCTTATTTAATAGCTTCTATTGAAGAATTTGATGAGAAAAGTTTAAAAAGTGTTTCTAAAGAGTCTGTGGCTTTGTTTGACTCTTTAAAAGATATGGCTCTTAATATTATTAAAAACTCACCAAGTATTCCCTCNGAAGCCTCNTTTGCAGTGAAAAATATTGAAAGCCCAAATTTCTTAGTTAATTTTATAAGCTCTCACATGAATGCCAAAGTTGTTCATAAGCAAAAAATGCTTGAAGTTCCCAATATTAATGATCGAGCAGAACTATTACTTAAGCATCTTAATAAGGAATTTCAGATCCTTGAATTGAAAAATGATATTCAATCGAGAGTTAAAACAGATTTAGACCAACAACAGAAAGAATATTTACTTCATCAGCAGATGAAAGAAATTCAAAATCAACTTGGTGAAAATCCAGTTCAGCAAGAAATAAATGAATTAAGAGAAAAATCTCTTTCTAAAAAATGGTCTTCAGGTGTGAAAAAAACTTTTAATAAAGAATTAGACAAGTTAGAGAGAATGAACCCTTCTGGTGCAGAGTATGGTGTGCAAATTAACTATTGTCAGTTACTAATCGATCTTCCATGGGATGTTTATACCAACGATAAGTTTAATCTTAAAAAGGTTCAGAAAGTTTTGGACAGAGATCATTTTGGGTTAGAAAAAGTCAAAGATAGGATTGTAGAATATTTATCTGTTCTTAAATTAAAAGGAGATATGAAATCTCCTATATTGTGTCTTTATGGACCTCCAGGAGTTGGTAAAACTTCTTTAGGGAAGTCAATTGCGGAAGCTATTGGTCGAAAATATGTAAGAATGTCTTTAGGAGGTTTACATGACGAATCTGAGATAAGAGGACATAGAAAAACATATATTGGAGCTATGCCTGGGAAATTAATTAATAATTTAAAAAAAGTTGGAAGTTCCAATCCGGTTTTTGTATTGGATGAAATTGATAAAGTAGGAAAGTCTGGACATGGTGATCCATCTTCAGCACTTCTTGAGGTTTTAGACCCTGAGCAAAATGATTCATTTCAAGATAACTTTGTTGAAATTGAATACGATTTATCTAAGGTTTTATTTATTGCAACAGCAAATGATTTATCAACAATTCAGCCTGCATTAAGAGATAGAATGGAAATTATTCCAATAAATGGATATACTATTGAAGAAAAAGTGCAAATAGCTAAAAAGCATTTAATTCCAAAACTTATTAGGGATCATGGAATTTCTAAAGAAGATGTTAAATTAAATAAAGGTATTTTAGAAAATGTTATTTCTTCCTACACTAACGAAAGTGGAGTCAGAGGATTGGAGAAAAAAATTGCAAAACTTATCAGAAATAGAGCAAAACAAATTGCATTTAATGAGAAGTTTAATTCCATAATTACTAAAGAAAATATTTTAAAGCTTTTAGGTCCCGGAATGGATCCTAGAAAATATTCTGAACATATCATACCCGGTGTAGTTACAGGATTAGCATGGACTAGAACAGGTGGAGATATTTTGTTTATTGAAACTTCAAAAACTAAAGGAAAAGGTAAATTAACACTTACTGGTAACCTTGGAGATGTTATGAAGGAATCTGCAATAATTGCTTTAGAATATATTAAAGCCAACAGTGAAAAGTTTGGAATTTCTCAAGAAGAAATTGATAAAAATAATTTTCATGTTCATATTCCAGAGGGTGCTACCCCAAAAGATGGACCATCTGCTGGAGTTACTATGATTACTGCTATAGCTTCTTCAATAACTAGAAAAAAAGTTAAAAAATACTTAGCAATGACTGGTGAAATTACTTTAAGGGGTGAAGTTTTAGCTGTTGGAGGCATAAAAGAAAAAATATTAGCTGCTAAAAGAGCTGGAATTAAATTTATTTTATTGCCAGAATCCAACCAAAAAGATGTAGAGAATATTAAGTCTGAATATCTTAAAGGTCTTACATTTAACTATGTTAAAAAGATGGAAGATGTCATAAAATATTCTTTAAAAGCTTGATTTTATAAACTTTTTCAGTATTCAACAATAACTGTTAATAAGTTGCTCTGTTAAATAATCTTATTTTTCTATAAAAAACTATTTTTAGTCATCGTATTAAATTATGGCTAATAATAAAATTCAATATACTGAAGAAAATATACGTTCCTTAGATTGGAAAGAGCATATTAGAATGCGTCCAGGAATGTATATTGGAAAGTTAGGAGATGGGGCTTCTTCAGATGATGGTATCTATGTTTTGGTGAAGGAAGTTGTGGACAATTCTATAGATGAGTTTGTAATGGGTAATGGAAAGAAAATTTCTGTAAAGATCGATAATAATGTTGTTCAGGTTAGAGACTTTGGAAGAGGAATTCCACTTGGAAAAGTAAAAGATGTAGTTTCTAAAATGAATACTGGCGGCAAATATGATTCTAGAGCTTTTAAAAAATCTGTTGGTTTAAATGGTGTTGGAACAAAAGCGGTTAATGCACTTTCTTCAGACTTTATTGTTGAGTCAATTAGAGATGGTAAATTAAAAAAAGTTTCTTTTACCAGAGGGGAAATCGTCGATGATATGTCCCTAGAGAAAACAAATCAAGATAACGGAACAAGAATCATTTTCTCACCTGATAAAGATATTTTTAAAAACTACAAATTTAGAGATACTTATCTGGAAAAAATGTTTTGGAACTATTGTTATCTAAATAGAAATTTAACAATAGATTTTAATGGCAATAAGTTTATTTCAAAAAATGGCTTAAAAGACCTTTTAGAATCAAATATGGATGGTTCTCCTTTATATCCAATTGTTCACTTAGAAGGAGATGATATTGAGATTGCATTTACACATTCTATAGGATATGGAGAAGATTATTCATCTTTTGTAAATGGACAACATACAACACAAGGAGGTACTCATCAAAGCGCATTTAGAGAAGCGATTGCTAAAGTTATAAAAGACTTTTTTAATAAATATGAACCACTAGATATTAGACAGGGAATTGTTGCTGCGGTAAGTATTAAGGTAATAGAACCTGTTTTTGAATCCCAAACAAAAACAAAATTAGGATCTACCGAAATTGAACCAAATGGTAAATCTGTAAGAGGATTTGTAATAGATTTTCTAAGAGAAAAGTTAGATAATTTCCTTCATAAAAACCCAGATGTGGTTCAACAGATTGAATTTAAGATTAAGCAATCTGAAAAAGAAAGAAAAGAATTATCTGGTATAAGAAAACTTGCCAGAGAGAGAGCTAAGAAAGTTAGTCTTCACAATAAAAAATTAAGAGATTGTAAAATCCACTTTAATGATTTTAAAAATGATAGGAGAGAAGAGACCTCAATTTTTATAACTGAGGGTGACTCTGCAAGTGGTTCCATCACAAAATGTAGAGATGTTAAAACACAAGCCGTATTTAGTTTAAGAGGAAAACCACTTAATTCCTTTGGTCTTTCTAAAAAAGTGGTTTATGAGAATGAAGAATTCAATCTNATTCAAGCTGCATTAAATATTGAAGAGGACATGGATTCATTAAGGTATAATAAAATTATTATTGCCACAGATGCCGATGTTGATGGAATGCATATTAGATTATTACTTCTCACTTTCTTTTTAAGATTTTTCCCAGATTTAGTTAAGAAAAATCATGTTTTTATTTTACAAACACCACTTTTTAGAGTAAGAAATAAGAAAGAAACTAGGTATTGTTATAGTGAAGAAGAAAGAAAAGATGCCATAGACTCTTTGGGAAAGAACCCTGAAATAACAAGATTTAAGGGACTTGGTGAAATATCTCCAGATGAATTTAAATACTTTATTGGTGAAGATATTAGATTAGAGCCTGTTTTAATGTCTAAATCTAAATCCATTGAGGAAATATTGACTTTTTATATGGGCAAAAACACACCTGAACGTCAAGGTTTTATTATAGACAATTTAAAAGTCGAAGAAGACTACTTGGTAGAAGAAAACCAATGAAATGGATGATTTAAATTTAAATATATCAGAAGATTCTAACGAGAAGGACAATATTACTTACCTATCTGGTATGTATAAAGAGTGGTTTTTAGACTACGCATCCTACGTTATTTTAGAAAGAGCTGTTCCTGCTCTTGAAGATGGATTAAAGCCTGTACAAAGAAGAATTCTTCACTCTATGAAAGAATTAGACGATGGTAGATATAATAAGGTAGCAAATATAATTGGTAATACTATGAAGTACCATCCCCATGGAGATGCATCTATTGGAGATGCAATGGTTCAGATTGGTCAGAAGGATTTATTAATTGATTGTCAAGGTAATTGGGGNAATTTATTAACAGGAGATGGTGCTGCNGCTCCAAGATATATAGAAGCTAGAGTAACTAAATTTGGAAATCATGTTCTATATAATAATAAAACCACTAAATGGCTTAGTTCTTACGATGGAAGAAATAAAGAGCCACAATATCTTCCTGTCAAATTTCCAATTTTATTAAACCATGGCGCAGAAGGAATTGCAGTAGGTTTAGCTTGTAAGATATTGCCTCATAATTTTATAGAGTTAATAGATTCCTCTATAAATGTTTTAAAAGGAAAGAAAATAGAATTATTTCCAGATTTTCCAAATGGTGGTCTTGCAGACTTTACTCAGTACAATGATGGAATTAGAGGTGGTAAAGTAAGGGTAAGAGCAAATATTAAAAAATTAGATAATAAAACACTAGTTATCAATCAAATACCTTTTGGTACAACAACTGATACTTTAATAGATTCTATAGTCAAGGCTACAGAAAAAAATAAAATTAAGATTAAAAAAATTGAAGATAATACATCAGCAGTTGCAGAAATTATAATTCACCTTCCGTCTGGAGTATCCCCGGATAAAATGATTGATGCATTATTTGCATTTACAAATTGTGAAATGTCTATATCACCAAATTCTTGTGTTATTGAAGGCAATAAGCCAATTTTTATAGGAGTTTCAGAAATATTAAAAAAATCTGTTGACAGAACTGTAGAACTTTTAAAACTTGAATTAGAGATAAAACTTCAAGAATTACAAAACCAGTGGCACTGGCTTTCACTAGAAAGAATTTTTATAGAAAATAGAATTTATAGAAAGATAGAAGATGAAGAAACATGGGAAGGTGTTTTAAATGCTATTAAACAGGGACTTAAGCTTTTTTTAAAAAATCTTAAGAAAGAAGTAAGTGAAGAGGATATTGTCAAGCTAACAGAAATTAAAATTAAAAGAATTTCAAAATTTGATAGTGATAGAGCCAAAGATAATTTGCTGAAAATTGAAGATCAAATAATAGAAGTAAATAAAAACCTTTCTAACCTTACTGGATTTGCAATTGAATACTACAAAGATGTAAAGAATAAATACAGTAAGGGTAAAGAGAGAAAAACAGAAATTAGAGTTTTCGATAATATTACAGCTCGTAAAGTAATTGTCTCCAATAAGAAACTTTATGTAAACAGGGTTGAAGGTTTTATAGGATGGTCGTTAAGAAAAGATGAATTTATTGAAGAATGTTCTGATTTAGACGATATTATTCTGTTTTTTGACAATGGAAAAGTTATTGTTACAAAAATTGCTGATAAGAAATTTGTTGGTAAAAGTATACTTCATGTTGCTGTATGGAAAAAAGGAGATGAAAGAACAATTTATCATTTAATATATCAAGCTGGTAAAATGGCACCTTCTTACATGAAAAGATTCGCTATTAGTTCTATTACTAGAGATAGAGAATACGATATTGTTGGCAATGCTAATAATCCTAAAATTCATTATTTTTCGGTTAATCCAAATGGTAGAAGAGAAACAGTTTTAATCAAATTAAGACCAAGACCAAAATTAAAAAAACTTAAAATTGAAATAGATTTTGCAGATCTCATGATAAAAGGTAGAGGTAGCAAGGGAAATTTAGTTACCAAACACTTTATATCTAAGATAGAACAGAGAGAATTAGGTGGTTCAACATTAGCTGCGAGAAAAATATGGTGGGACGAAGTTGTCTTGAGGCTTAATAATGAACAGAGAGGGAAACTACTAGGTAGTTTTAAAGGAGATGATAAAATTCTTACAGTTTATAAATCTGGAAAGTATTTAATCCGTGGTTTTGAATTGTCCAATAAATTTGATGACGATCTTATCTATATCGGAAAGTGGCATCCTTCTAGAGCTNTTTCATGTATTTATTGGAANCCCAAAAAAGAACTATATTTTGTTAAAAGNTTCCTTNTAGAAGTAACTACTAAGATGTATAGNTTTATTGATCAAGATTGTGAGCTTTCANTAGTAGCAATTGATTACAAACCAAAAGTTAAAATTTCATTTAATAAGCGTTTGAAAGAAACCAAAGATTTNGANGACAAGATAGTTGNNTTAAATGAGATTGTAGATGTAAAAGGAGATAAAGCCAAAGGAAACCAGTTAACACGCTTAAAAGTAAAAGATATNACTCTTNTGGAAGTANANCCCGNAGACGAGTGGCCAGAAGAGGAAATACCTACTGAAGATNNTNCTGTNAGTGAAGATGTTGATANAAGTCCTAATATTGATAATGTTCAAGAACTAACTGTAGAGAATATTTCAAAGACTAGTGATGAACTAACTTCGGATTTGAATGAAAANAANNATCAAAAGGAACNAGAAAAAGTTAAGATTGANACAAAGNCAGAAGGTCCTATTGANATGGAGTGGAANGTNGNTTCACNTTCAAATAATGAGGAAGATTTGGACGAAGANGGTCAAATGAAAATATTTTAATGAAATTTAAAATATTANCAATACTATTTTTAAATCTCAATTTTATTTCACTTTATTGTCAAAAAGATTTTAAATCCGANTCNATTCTAAAGATTTATGAATCTGAAAGAAACTATTTAGGATTNAATTGNAGTCCAATAATAAGTANTTTTTTTGAACAACAACTCTTTTCAAAATCTTAAGTTNAANTCNGTNTACAAAAGAAATTATGGNAAATTTAATACTCGTTTTAGCATCAACTNTTTAAAAGATTTTCAGAATGATTTTATTTATTNTCCTTCAGCATCATCNGATACTAGTATTACNTATAGACTATCAAATTCAAGTNATAACCATTTTGATATNAGATTTGGTTTTGAANAATTAAGATATTTATCTTTTTCTCGCTTTCATNTAGGATTAGATATTATTNTAGGNTANGGAAANCAANTCTCAACTTATNATCATTNGTTACTCTTAAAAGATAGTTTAGGAAATTATGTATNNACTATTAATAGTTTAATAAATAATATNAACGGAAATTTTAATTGTAATTACTTTAATACTGGAATAGACTTGTCCTTTGGAATAGATCTATTTTTTAATGAATCTTTTTTGGTAACTNTTCANNTAACTCCTCANTTNAACTATCTATTTGTNAACTCCAAATCCATTTCTGTTGAAGATCCACTAGAAAANTNTNTANATNATGGTTTANATTATGCAGATTTTAAGATAGGATATTTTGATATACTATTAACTTATAAATTCTAGCTTTNTAAATCAACAAAGCTTAGNGGAGCAGCATTCANAGTNTCAGTGGATGCATNNNCCTTATAGATTTCAAAATTTTNATTGAACTCNTTTGCTANAAACATTGCCTTTTGNTCGTANGCANTTTCATCTTCCCAAGTCATTTTTGGATTAAGAGTNTTNGCTGGAACATTTGGACAAGACGNTGGCATCATCAGTCCAAATANTGGATGTTTGATATATTCTANTCNNTCNAAATCGTTNTTNAAAGCAGCATTTATCATAGATCTAGTATGNGATAATTTCATTCTTTCACCANTNCCATAGGGNCCCTTTGTCCAACCNGTGTTNANNAACCAAACATTAACATCAGAAGATTCTATTTTCTCTCCTAACATTTNAGCATATTTTGTAGGATGAAGTGGAAGGAANGGAGNACCAAAACAAGCAGAAAAAGTAACTACAGGTTCTNTTATNCCTTCTTCAGTTCCAGCAACTTTTGCAGTATATCCAGAAATAAAATGAAACATAGCTTGTCCTTTATCTAATTTTGATATNGGAGGTAAAACACCAAAAGCATCTGCAGTTAAAAGAAATATGTTTTTTATATTATTTCCTTTNGCNCCTTTAGCTATATTATCAATAAATTCTAAAGGATAGCTTACTCTNGAATTNTCTGTTATTGAACAATNTTCAAAATCTACTTCATTACTATTTTNTTTAAAAACCACATTTTCTAAAATAGCTCCCTTTTTGATTGCATNCCATATTTCTGGCTCTTTTTCTTGGNTAAGATNAATACACTTTGCATAACANCCCCCTTCAAAATTGAANACTGTATCTTCAAACCAACCGTGCTCATCATCTCCAATTAAAAATCTATTTGGATCTGCAGANAGAGTTGTTTTNCCTGTCCCAGATAAACCAAAAAAAATAGCTGNATCTCCATCTTTNCCAANATTTGCTGAACAATGCATGGATAATGTATTTTTTTGNTGTGGTAAAATANAATTTAAGACTGAAAATATTCCCTTTTTAATTTCCCCTGTATATCCAGTTCCACCNATAAGAATTATTTTTTTTGTAAAATNGATNATNGAAAAGTTGGATTTTCTNGTNCCNTCTATTTTNGGATNAGCNANAAATCCAGGNGCATTTATTATATNCCATTCTGGGATAAAAGTTTTAATTTTNTCTTTTTNAANTTNATTAAACATATTNCNNACAAAATGATTGGACCAAGGATATTCNTTNATNGATCTAATATTTAATTGNAANGANTCTAAAGAACATGCNTAGACNTCNCTNANATAGANTTCTTTGTTNTCTAAGTANTTTACTACTTTANTATNTAGTTTGTCAAACTTNTCCTTTNCAAATGGAATATTGACATCTCCCCACCATACNGTTTTATTTGTTNTCTCATCTCTNACAATAAATCTATCTTTTGGAGATCTTCCAGTGANTTTTCCAGTTTNTACTGAAATGGCTCCTGATGAAGAGATTTTACCCATTTCATTTTCAATTGTTATNTNAGAAAGTANTTCAGNNGAAAGATTCCAGTGTGCNGTATNNATATTTANTAAGCCTAAATCTGATAAATTATCAAAATCTGGCACANTTCCAGTAGTTTTCATATTTTAATTNAGATTTTATAAATATATAGACTGTTATGGTGTTTTTTATACATAATTTTATTTTAGATATCCACAATCTTTGAACATTATTAAATATTATATTTAATNAGTTTTTTAAAATATTATTTTCAAATATGAGTTTAATCCAAAACTTTAGAACAGAAGTTAATCTTACTTCGAAATCAAAAAACAATAATCATTCAGATAAATTTTTATTTATTGGTTCCTGTTTTGCATNTGAAATGAGTCTTTTTTTTAAAAAATATTGTTTTGGTTATTTAAATCCTTACGGAACAATTTACAATCCAATATCAATAGCTAANAATCTTAAAATGTTAATTAGTAAGGATTCTTTTAATAAAAGAAATTTAGTTAAGAATAATGGAGTTTTTCTTAGTTGGAATCACAGCGGNAAATATTATAGTAATAGCTCTGAATTACTTTTGAAAAAAATTAATAAAGAACAAGAAGATACATTAAAGATTTTAAAAAGTAATTCTAACATATTTATAACATTTGGGACTTCTAAAGTATACATACATAAGGAAACTAANCAAGTGGTGGCTAATTGTCATAAGTATATGAATAATATTTTTAGTACAAAAAGAGCTACTATTGAAGAGGTAGTTGAATCTTGGAGATTTATATTAAAAAAGATAAATAACCCCGTAGTTTTTACAGTAAGTCCAGTGAGACATATCAGAGATGGATTAGTAGAAAATAATTTAAATAAATCTGTTTTGTTATTAGCTATAAATCAATTGTGTAAAGAGTTCCCAGAAAAAGCAAGTTACTTTCCTAGTTATGAAATTTTAATAGATGAGTTAAGAGATTATAGATTTTACAGTAATGATTGGATTCATCCATCTGAAGAAGCAAAAGAATTTATTTGGAACAAATTATCCAATATTATGTTTTCTGAAAAAACNAAAAAATTAAATCTTGAAATCNANAAAATAAGATCTTCTTTATCNCACCAGCCTAAATTTGGAATTAATGATGAATACCTAAGTTTTTTAAATAAAACTCTCCAAAAAATTAAAAAANTTAAAAGTAGTACTCCAAACTATTTATGGAAAGATGAAGAAAATACTATTAATAAAATAATAAATTAAAATTTTATTGATGGTATTAGCCAATAAGTGAACTCATAATCCCGATAGGGTAGTTGAAATTCTTTTAAAGGCAAAGCTCCCCAACTATTTACACATCCNATTCCAGAACTAAAGCCATCAATGTTCAGATAGACACTTTCTCTAGGTTTTAGTAATTTTCCGTGTGATTGTATCAAGCTTTTATCAGGTCCAGAATCCAAATCTTCTATGGATTGNTTAATTGAACTAAAATTGAAATTTTTCTCAGCTATAAATCTTATTTCATTTCCATTTTGAGCAATAAAATTTACCCATCTTACNTCNGTTCTATTTCCGTTTTCTTGTGGTCTAGCATATTGTGTAAACATATTTTCTATAGATTTTTCATAAGTTCCAACTAAAACAAAATTTTTTCTATCGTTATATGATTCATCTGGTCCGTTTCCATACCAAGAACATTTTTTAAAGTCTTTACTCAGCACATAAGTGTCTCCAAATTTGTAAAAATTAGAATGTGTTCCAGAAGTGTTACTTAAGTAGTTGTCAATTTTTATATTTCCATTTGGATAAATAGTGTATTTCTTGATTAATTTCGCATCATTATTTAGAATTGTTTCTTCAAAATGTAATTCAATTGATGTATTTTTATGTTTTTTAACTTTATAAGANATATTATTTCTAATTTTTCCAATATCTTTCCATTCTTCGTATTTAATAGGTGTNTTTGCTCCATAGTCATTATCTATAGGTGCTCTCCAAAAATTGTGTTGACCACCACTATTTATAATTATTTGGTTATTTAATTCATAATTTTTTATGGTTCCNATTTTTAAGTCAAATGAAATTTTAGTTTTTTCTCCTTTTATAATTATTTCGTCTTTGTATTTTTTAAAAATTAATTTCCCTTTACTGTAATTGGAATTTATTTTAGGACTGAATTCTTGAAGACATATTTGAGACTTTGCAACAACATGATCTTTTTTTACACCATTTTCAGAGTTAATCAAACTAAAATAAATATTAATAAAATATTCTTTATTTTTTTCAATAGGACTCTTATATGGAAGAGTTAAAGCCTTTATTTCTTGCGGTAGTAGATTGAATTTTGAAATTTCCCCTTTTTCAATAGTTTCCCCATTTTCTAAAAGTTCCCATCTTATTCTATAGTTTTTTAAGTCTTTGAAAAAATTCCAATTTTTAATTTGAACCTCTTTTGGATTGTCAGTAGGATATGCCTTTATATTTTGATATACAGATTTAGCTTCTAACATATGAGGATGTATTGTTTTATCGGCAGCTAATAATCCATTATTTAAAAAATTATGATCGCTTGGAGTACCCTTTGGACCATAATCTCCTCCATAACTAAAGAAAGGAATTCCACTAGTATCTTTTTTAAGAAGTCCTTGGTCCTGGAAATCCCAAATAAATCCTCCTTGCAATTTTTCAAATTTTTCAAAAAGATCCCAATATTGTTTAATTCCCCCTAAACTATTACCCATTGCATGGGCATATTCACAAAGAATCATTGGTCTTTTATTGGAAGTGTCATTTGCATAGTTCTCTAAATATTTATAATCTGCATACATTAAACCTACAACATCTGTATTCCATTCAAGTAATGATCTTTCATATACTACTATTCTTGTGCTATCCATCGATTTTGCTTTTTTATACGAAGCATAAAAATTACATCCATTTCCACCCTCATTCCCTAAGGACCAGGCTATAATAGATGGATGGTTTTTATCTCTTTCTATCATTCTTGAAGTTCTTTCTAAATGGGCTTTCATCCATAAAGAATCATTTCCAAGTGTTTTATCTAAATCATAACCCATTCCATGAGATTCAATATTAGCTTCATCATAGACGTAAATACCATACTTGTCACACAGTTCATACCAGTATGGATCATTAGGATAATGAGATGTCCTTACAGCATTTATATTATTATTCTTCATTATAAGAATATCATCAAGCATACTTTCTTTTGAAATAACGTGTCCTGTAAGCAAATTGTGTTCGTGTCTATTCACACCTTTTATTAAAATAGGTTGACCATTAACTAAAAGTTGAGAATTTAAAATTTGTATATTTCTAAATCCAATTTTTTTATTAATTGATGTTATAATTTCGTCAGCATTATTAAGAAAATCTATTTGCATTGAATATAAAAACGGATTTTCTGCATTCCAACTTTTAATATTTTCTAAAGTTTTAGAAAAATTAACCTTAAATTTCTTCGAACTTTTATAAGAAACTAATTTTGAAGTTTTGTATAAAATAGATGAGTCATTGAATATGCTTACAATTAATTTTCCAGAAAAATCTGTTTTTTTAAAAGAACCTAATTCTATTTCAAGATTAAACAGTCCATTTTTAAAGTCATCATCCAAATCAGATATTACTTTAAAATCTTTAATTGAAACTAGCTTTTGAACAATTATATAAACATCTCTTTCGATTCCAGATAATCTCCAAAAATCTTGATCTTCTAAGTAGCTGCCATCTGACCAGCGATAAACTTCAAGAGAAATTTCATTTTCCCCATTATTTAAAAATGGTGTAATATTAAATTCTGCTGGTAGTTTAGAATCTTGACTATACCCAACTTCTTGTCCATTGATCCAAATGAAAAAAGCAGACTTAACTGCACCAAAATGTAATATGAATGTATTAGAGTCTAAATTTGAGTTTATTGTGAAGTTTTTTTTGTAGGATCCTACAGGGTTATAACCATCAGGAATATCTGGAGGGTTAGGTTTTTTATTAAACGAAAAAGGATAGGGAATGTTTACATAAATTGGAATTCCATAACCCTTTAATTGCCAGTTAGATGGCACTTCAATTTCATCCCAATTTTCAGTATTGAAGGAGGTCTCATAAAATTTCTTTGGTCTATTTTCTGGGCTTTTAGACCAATTAAATAACCAATTTCCATTAAGTGAAATATATCTGTTAGATTTTTTTTCATCATTTTCTTTTGCAAGCATAGAATTTTCGAAAGGAAAAAAACTAGAATGTGCTGGAAGCTTATTAATAGAAGTTATGGATGGATCTTCTATTATTGGAAGCAATTCTTGTGATATTATTTGAGTCTGAAACATAAAACAAGCTACTAAAAATTGATATATGTTTTTCATGGTATTTTATACAATTGAAAAGTAAAATTTCAAAGAAGTTCAATTTACTATATTCGTGTTAAAATACTTAAAATTAGTTCAACAAATATTTAATTTAATGACTAAGTCTCAAGAATCTATTTTAGTTATTTCACCGGGAAGAATTAATATAATAGGAGAACATATTGACTATAGTGGTGGTAGTGTTCTTCCTGCACCTATTGACAAATACAATAAAATTAAATTAACCAAAAACCACAGAGATTATTTTGTTGTACAATCAAGCTTATACCCTAAAGAACTTAAAAGAAAATTAGGTGACTTTTCAATTAGTAAGGAAAATTGGCAAAATTATATTATTGGCGTTTTACACGGTATTCAAATTCATAAACCAAATTCAATATATGGGTTTAACGCATCATTTTCTAGTGAATTACCTGTAGGAGCTGGTTTAAGTTCTTCTGCATCTATCACTTGCGGTTTTGCATCTGGATTAAATAAACTATTTGATTTAAAGCTCTCAAAAAAAGAAATTATTAACGTAGCCTATCTTGCTGAGCACAACTTTGCAGGAACTAAATGTGGGTATATGGACCAATATGCAGTAGTCATGGGGAAAAAAAATAATTTACTTCATTTAAATTGTCAAAGTTTAAGATTTAAAAATATTCCTATTGATTTTGGTAATTATAAATTATTATTACTAAATACTAATATTAAACATGATCTTTCTGAAACTTCCTTTAATCAACGACTAAAAGAATCTAGAAGTGCTTTTAAAATAATTAAAGAATTTTACCCTAAAATTAATAGTTTATGTGAAGCATCATTAAAGGATGTTAATTCTTTAAAGAGTAAGTTTAATGGTAAATTATTCAAAAGAGCAATATTTTCTGTAGATGAAAATAACAGAGTTAAAGAGTCATTATCTGCAATTAGGGAGAATGATTTAGAAAAACTTGGTGAATTAATGTATTCTTCTCACGCTGGTTTAAATGATTTATATGAGGTTAGTTCAGAAGAACTTAATTTTTTAGTAAACTTTTCTAAAGAAAAAAAATATGTCCTTGGTTCTAGAATGATAGGAGGAGGATTTGGTGGCTGTACATTGAATTTAATATTAGCTGATAAAATTTCAGAATTTTCTAATGAAATAAAAAAAATATACTTTAATAAGTATTCAATTAATCTAGACTCAATCCCAGTTAACTTAGCAAATTCAATTTCTGTAAATGAAGAAAATTTATTATAATAAACAACACTTTAAGTGTGCTTTATACACTAATTTAGGTATGTTTATCCATAAATTTATTTATTATGACTGGAAGCTTTGAACTCATTGATTATATAATATTTTTAGGATATGCTATCTTAATTCTTGGTGTTGGACTTTGGGTATCAAGAGATAAGAAAGGACATCAAAAAAATGCTCAAGATTACTTTTTAGCTAGTAAATCTCTTCCCTGGTGGGCAATTGGTACTTCCTTAATTGCAGCTAATATATCTGCTGAACAGTTCATAGGAATGTCGGGTTCTGGGTATGCCCTTGGTTTAGCTATAGCTTCTTATGAGTGGATGGCAGCAATTACTTTAATTATTGTAGGTAAATACTTTTTGCCAATATTTATTGAAAAAGGTATTTACACAATTCCAGAGTTTGTAGAAAAAAGATTTTCTACAAATCTTAAAACAATTTTAGCTGTTTTTTGGATAGGACTTTATGTTTTTGTTAATCTAGCTTCAGTATTGTATTTGGGTGCTTTGGCTTTAGAAATTATTATGGGAATACCTATGCATTACGGTGTATTAGGTTTGGCTCTTTTTGCAGCAGCATATTCTTTATATGGTGGTTTGTCTGCAGTTGCATGGACAGATGTCATTCAAGTTGTATTTCTAATTCTTGGAGGTCTTGTAACTACATATTTAGCATTGAATAATGTTTCCCATGGAAATGGAGTAGTTGCTGGTTTAAAAGAAATCTATAATTCTGCTCCAGAGAGATTTTCAATGATTTTAGAGCCATCGAATCCTGAATACAAGAATTTACCTGGAATAGGTGTTTTGGTAGGTGGAATGTGGATTGCAAATCTTTATTATTGGGGTTTTAATCAATATATTATACAAAGAACTTTAGCTGCAAAGTCATTAGAAGAATCTCAAAAAGGAATTTTATTAGCAGCTGGCTTGAAATTAATTATTCCTTTAATTGTAGTTATCCCAGGAATTGCAGCATATGTAATGATAAAAGATACAGCTGGTTTTGAAACTTTTAAAGCTGATAATGCTTACCCATGGTTGTTAAAACTATTACCACCAGGTATGAAAGGTTTAGCTTTTGCAGCATTAACTGCTGCAATTGTATCTTCTTTGGCATCCATGCTTAATTCTACTTCTACCATATTTACAATGGATATTTACAAACAATATATAAATTCTAATGCCACGGATAAACAAACAGTTAATACTGGAAGAATTTCGGCTTTTATTGCATTATTAATTTCGGGAATAATGGCTCCATTACTAGGTGGAATAGATCAAGCATTTCAATTTATCCAAGAATATACTGGAGTTGTAAGCCCTGGAATTTTAGCTATATTTATATTAGGACTTTTTTGGAAGAAAACAACCAATAAAGCTGCAATTATAGGAGCATTAACTTCCATTCCGATAGCTATGTATTTTAAGGTAGCTCCTAAAGGATGGTCAACGAGCAATCTTTTTATAAATGTTCCTTTTTTAGATCAGATGGGATATACAGCGATTTTAACAATTGTAGTTATTAGCTTAGTAAGCTACATCCAAAATAAGGGAGCTAACGATCAAAAGGGAATTGAAATAAATAAAAGTACATTTAAAACTTCTGGTATTTTTAATATTANTTCATTTGNCATAATGCTAATATTAGTAGCATTATACGCTTTTTTCTGGAAGTAATTATTTNTTAATATTTAAATCAATTAACCAAATAAATTTTTTCTCTTCTCGAGGTTGAATTTCCATTAAATCTATTTTATTGTTAAAACTATCAGAAATGGAAGTAGTAGGTTCTAAAGCAATTACGTCTTTTATTTTAATAGGTTGGTAAATCTGTAAATACCTATTTTCGAATGAGCTTTTAAAATTGATTTTATAATCAGGAGTTATAAAACTGATATTATTTCCTAGAATTTTATAGCAATTATCTAAACCATTAAATTTATTAATGATTGTAGTTTTATCGTTACTAATCATTTCTGGAATTCCTTTTTTATCTAAAATTATTTTTTTAATTCCTTTAAATATTAAATTAGAATTTTTCAAATTATTAGAAAAAAAATATGGATGCCATCCTATAGAAAAAGGAAATATATTTCTTCCTGTATTTTTAATTTTAACAATTAATTTTAAAGAATATTCATAGATTTCATATTTAAGTAAAATTGAAAAATTAAAAAGTTGATTTTTAGCATCTACATTTTCTAAAAATAATTCAAGTTTATTTTGTCTATGTCTTACTAAATTACATACTTTATTATGTACCATTCCATGAAGAGCATTATTTTTTGAGACTTCATTAATTTCTAATTTATATTCCGAATTATTATATCTAAATACACCATTTTTGATTCTATTTACAAAAGGGAAAAGTATAGCTCCTGAAAAGTAAGCTGGGTCTTTTATCTCTTTTATTATTTGTCTATTATTAAGNACTAACGATTGTAAACAACCNCCTAAGTTTGGATTTATAATTGCTTTTGAATATTTGTTTTCAATAACCAAAGAAATAACTATTTAAGTAGTTCTAGATTAAATTCAAACATTGTTTTTAAATTTTTGAATGCNCTATTGGCCCATTTTGGAGAAGTTCCAANTTCTGGAATAACTATAGTTCTCATATTGGCATTTATTCCAGCATTCATTCCAGCTTTAGAGTCTTCTAANACCAAACATTTATTTGGTAGAACTTCTAGCATCTTTGCTGTAGATAAAAACACAGCTGGGTTAGGTTTCCCAGCAATTTCATTTTCTGCAGAATGTATAATATTGAAAAAATNTCTAATTTTTAAGGTGTCTACNGTCGTATTTATAATAGCCATAGTTGAAGATGAGGCTAACGCAATTAATACATTATTAGCTTTTAAAAGATTCAAGGACTCAATAATTCCTGGNAGNAGTTTACCCTTTTCTTGAATTAATTGAATCATTTTNTTTTGAATNTTATCGACAATTTCAATATTAGTAAAATTTTGCCATTTTAATTTTTTTCTCCAAAATTCTACAACTTCATCAATTCTCATTCCTGTTGTTATCGCACACATTTCAACAGTAAAGTCAAACCCAACTTCTTTAAAGGTTTCTATTTCAGCAATTTTCCATAATGGTTCAGAATCTATGATTAAACCATCCATATCAAAAATAACAGCACTTATTTTAAGATTTTTCATCCAAGAAATGGATATCTATAATCTTTTACAGGAACTAATGCTTCTTTAATTGTTCTAGGAGACACCCATCTTAGAAGATTTAAATATGAACCTGCCTTATCATTTGTTCCNGAACCTCTAGCTCCACCAAAAGGCTGTTGACCAACCACAGCACCAGTAGGTTTGTCATTNATATAAAAATTACCTGCAGAGTTTTCTAGTTTTTTCATTGCAATATCTAATGCGTATCTATCTTGACTATATACGGCTCCAGTAAGAGCATAAACTGAAGTATTATCNACCAATTCTAAAGTATTATTAAAATCATTGTCTTTGTAGACATATACCGTAACAACTGGGCCAAATATTTCTTCCCTCATAGTTTTAAAATTAGGATCGTTAGTTTTTATTACCGTTGGCTCAATAAAATANCCTTTTGACTTATCGTAATTTCCGCCAATTAAAATTTCTGCATCTTTNGATTTTTTGGCGTATTCAATATATTCCGAAATTTTNTCAAAAGATATTTCAGAGATTACAGCGTTTATAAAGTTTTTAGGATCTCCNGTTGTNCCCATTTTAAATGAATTAANATCTTCAANTACCTTATCTAAAACTTTTTCTGATAATGATTTAGGCAAGTAAACTCTTGAAGCAGCAGAACATTTTTGACCTTGAAATTCAAAAGCGCCTCTTGATATTCCCGTTGCAACTGCTAAAGGGTCTGCAGAAGGNTGAGCAACAATAAAGTCTTTTCCACCAGTTTCGCCAACAATTCTNGGATAGGATCTGTACTTTTCAATATTATTTCCAATAATTTTCCAAATNTTTTTAAAAACAGCTGTAGATCCCGTAAAATGTAAACCTGCAAAATCTTTGTGGTTAAATACCACTTCACCAGCTGTAGGTCCATCGGCNACCACCATATTAATTACTCCATCTGGTAATCCAGCTTCTTTAAATAGTTTCATTATTACNTGAGCAGAATACATTTGTGTTTCTGCNGGTTTCCAAACTATAACATTCCCCATCATTGCAGGTGCAGCACACAAATTAGCAGCAATTGCAGTAAAATTAAAGGGAGTGATAGCAAATACAAAACCTTCTAACGGTCTGTAATCAAGTCTATTTAAAATTCCATCTGCAGATTCTGGTTGCTCTGCATAAATCTGTTGCATGTANGCAACATTGAATCTTAAAAAATCTATTAACTCACAAGAGGCATCAATTTCAGCTTGAAATACATTTTTAGATTGGCATAACATTGTAGCTGCGTTCATCTCATCTCTATATGGTCCTGCTAGTAAATCTGCAGCTTTTAAAAAGATGGTAGCTCTACTTTCCCAAGGTAAACTAGACCAAGAACTTTTAGCTTTCATTGCACATTGGATAGCTTCTTCAACATGGGAAGAGTCTCCAACACTAAATTTTCCTAANTTATGTTGGTGGTCATGGGGTGGGTTTATAGGAAGNTGATTATCAGTTTTAACCTCNTTGGAACCTATATATAATGGAATATGAATAGGTTTTTGATGATACATGCTCTCATATTTGTTGATTAAATTTTCTAATTCTTTAGAATTAGGTTCATAATTTCTAACCAATTCATTTTCTGGGTATGGCATTTGATAAAAACCTTTAGACATAGTGATTTATTTTAAGTTTATGCGAATTTATAATATATCTACAATTTATCTTAATAGGTTCTATAATTTAAATTATTTTAGAATTCTATTATTAAATATTATGTATACTCCATTCTTAGCAAATACAACAANTTTTCCTTTTGGAATAGAAGTAGATATGGCAGAGGGTGTTTTTATTTACGATAAATCTGGAAAAAAATATTTTGACTTAATTGCTGGAATAGCAGTTTCAAANTTAGGACATCAACATCCATATGTCATAGGTCAAATAAAAAAACAAATAAACAAGCATTTACATGTTATGGTTTTTGGGGAATACAGTCAAAGTNTTCAAAATAGATTGGCTGAAGAATTTACAAAGTTACTTCCTAAAGAATTAAATTGTTTATACGTTGTTAATTCTGGAACTGAAGCTAATGAAGCTGCTTTGAAATTAGCCAAAAGAGCAACCAAACGATCAAGAATTGTTTCTTTTAAAGGTGCTTACCATGGTTCTACTCACGGNTCTTTAAGTATTTCAGGNAATGAAAATANAAANTACGCTTTTAGACCACTTTTNCCAGATATTTTTCATTTNCCTTTTAACGATATAGATGCCTTAGACTTTATTGACTATCAGAGTTGCTTGNGTTATAATNGAACCAATACANGGNGATGCAGGNGTNAGAATAGCTTCNAAAGAATTTTTACAAAAACTAAGAAAAATTTGTGATGAAAATTGTATTTTNTTGATAATGGATGAAATNCAATCTGGAATGGGNAGAACNGGAAAACTTTTTGCATTNGANCATTATGNAATTNTNCCAGATNTANTAACANTNGGTAAAGCTTTTGGAGGTGGAATGCCAATNGGAGGATTAGTAACTAGTCAAAAATTAATGTCTCTATTCACTGTAAATCCTACACTTGGACATATTACAACATTTGGAGGACATCCTGTCTCTTGTGCTGGAGCATTGGCAAGTTTAGAAGTATTTCAAAAGGAGAATATAGTTGAGAATGTTGAGAAGAAAGGAATTTATTTTGAAAAACTATTAAAACACCCTTCAATTATAGAAATTAGAAGAATTGGATTGTTTTTTGCTATTGAAATGATAAATGCAGAAACAGTTCAAAAAGTTGTTGAAGGATGTAAAGAAAATGGAGTTCTTAGCTTTTGGTTTCTTTCATGTCCTGAAAGTTTTAGAATAGCACCTCCTTTGAATATTTCTTATGAAGAAATTGAAATTTCCTGTTCTATAATTCAAAAAGTTTTAAATAAAATTAATGGTTAAATAAATTCTTTTACTGTTTCTACTAATTTATTTATATCATTTTCATCGTTANAAACATTAATTGATACCCTTAGGTTTGACCCNCTTACCGAAACCCTTATTTTCTTTTCTTCCAAAATATTTTTAAAAGATAATANGTTTAAATGATCTGGAAGTCCTAAGGAGAAAAGGTGAGAGGTGAAATAATTCTCATTTTCAAAAGCTATTCCTAAAGGACTAAGTTCGCTAATTACTATTTCAGAAAGGTTTTTACAATAAGATTCTATATTATTGATTCCCCAACTATTGATTTGATTTAAGCCATTTAACATAATAGGAGATAAAATAAAATTAGTAGTTTCTCCAACATTGTATCTNCCTGCNANTGGTTTGTATTTAGAATCATATTCTGTTAGGTTGCTAAAATCTTGAGCATTGGTTCTATTCATCCACGATTCTTCAATTGGAANTCCGTCGCTGAATTTGGATGAAAAATAGCCAAGTGCCATAGAGTATGGTCCAAATAACCATTTATATCCNGCACATATCAAAGAATCAATTTTAAAATCTTTAACATCAATGGACATTGCACCAACAGATTGAGTTCCATCTACAATAAAATAGGTCCCATTAGCTTTACACTTTTCACCTATTTCCTTTAAACTAAATTTAGTTCCATTCATCCAATGAATAGAGGAGATTAATACTANACTAGTATTAGAATCTATAGAGTTAATAATTTTTTTATTCCAATCTTCAGCAGAAAATTTATTTCTTTTTATAACTTCTAATTGAATATTATTTTCAGAACACCATTTTTTTACTGAAAAGTATCCACTTGGAAATTCATTTTCAACTACAATAGCTTTATTTCCTTTGTTATTAATATTATTAAAAATGTTGGCAAATCCATAAGAACTAGATGGCATTATGGCTACTTCATCTTTATGTGATTTAATAATTTTTGAAAATTCCTTCCTTATTTCATCCGAAATTTCAAAATAATTATTTGGTTTNAAATTGGAGGGAGTTCTTTCCTTTTTTATAGCTTTAATTGCTAATAATTCTCCTTTTTTTAGAAGTGGACTTCTATATGCACAATTAAGGTAATATTCACTATGATCTAAATTAAATAGGTGCTTTTGACATTTAATCATTTTTAAATTGTGTTGTTTTTATAAATGTACCGAACANTTTATATTTTCTATTCATTGATAAAATATTATATAAGAATTTTGATTATTTATTTTATCTAAATACTTAACATATGTTAAGAATTTAATTCTTTTAAAACCTTATCTTAGTGTCATGATAACACTATTTTAATTTTTTAACAAATCCTAATATAATATTTATTAAATTAGTGTTGTATTTAACAATAACAATTTAATTAATTAACTCAACAAAATGAAAAAAATATATACTTTACTTTTATTATCAATTTCCATTAGCTATTCTGCACAAATAGAAGGTTCATGGAGTTTAAACCCATCTGCTGGTGCTTTAGGGGTTGGTCCTGATTCTGCTAATACTTCTTGGTGGTCAAGTGATGCTGGAGCAGTTACTACTAGAGACTGTTTATTTGACGATTCTATAGTTTTTAATTCAAATGGTACTTATGATCATTATATGGATGGTGCAACTTGGCTAGAAAGTTGGCAAGCTGGCTCACCAACAGAAGGTTGTGGTGTGCCAATTGCCCCTCATGATGGTGGTAATAACACTTATACATTTGCAAATGGGATTCTTACTGTAAGTGGTGTTGGTGCACACGTTGGACTTGCAAAAGTTCATAATGGTGGAGAGGACGGAGCTCCTGTAAACGATCAAATTGATTACCACGTTACTTTTTCTGGTTCAAATTCAGAAGTTATGACTATTGATATTAGTTTTCCTAATCCTGGAGGAACTAATGGTCTTGGATGGTGGAGATATATTTATTTAAAAAATGGTGCAGCGCCACCACCACCACCACCTTCACATACAGTAACATTTAATGTACATACTGATCTAATTGCTGGAAACGTATCAGCTGATGGTATTCGTATAGCAGGAGGATTTGTTTCAGGATCACCAGGCGATGGTTTACAATTAGATGATTCTGATGGTGATGGTATATGGTCTGGAAGTACAAGCTTACCTGCTACTGGAGGTCATTTTACTATCTTAAATGGTAACTGTTCTGATTGGTCATGTAAAGAAGATATTTCTGGACAATCATGTGCAGATGCAAATAACTATAATGATAGAAACAATTTATTGGGTGGATTTTCTCAAGACACCACATTAAATCTTCANTATGGTTCTTGNACAACNCCATCTACAGGNATTGATGAGTTNGTNAATAGTTTTTCAATTTATCCAAATCCTTCAAATGGTNTNATTACAATACAAGCTTCTAATANTATTAATACAGTAAATATTTACAATATGATTGGTAATCTTGTAATGGTAAAAAACATTTCAAATAATCAATCTAATTTAAATATTGAAAATTTAACAAATGGTGTTTATTTCATGGAGCTGAACTTAAGTGATGGTTCTATATTAAATTCGAAATTTATTAAAAAATAAGATTTTAAAATTCATGTAAGTTTGATTAAACCCGTCCTATGTGGCGGGTTTTTTATTTATATTATTAACGTATAATTAATACAGTAAATATTTACAATATGATAGGAAATCTTCTTATAATGGTAAAAAATATAGTAAGTAACTAATCTACTTTAAATATTAAAAATCAAACAAACTTTGTTTATCTTGTGGAGCTGAACTTAAGAAATGGTTCTACATTAAATTCAAATTTATCAAAAAATAATATTTATACTATTTAGATTAAACCAGTCCATTGTGGCAGGTTTTTATAGTTATATAATGCTCAATTTACAGCATGAGTTTGATGAATTATACGAAATCATTTTCACTAAAATGAAAATTTGCTTCTATTTGAGCATTTTCGTCAGAATCTGAACCATGTACTGCATTTCTACCTTTTGATTCTGCATATTTTTTTCTAATTGTTCCCTCTTCAGCTTCATTTGGATCCGTAGAACCAATTAAATTTCTAAATTCAATTACAGCATTGTCTTTTTCTAAAACTGCAGCTACAATAGGACCAGAAGTCATATATTCAACTAATTCCCCATAAAAAGGTCTTTCATTATGAACAGCATAGAATTCTTCTGCTTGGTTTCTAGTAAGTTGGGTAAGTTTCATTGCTTTTATTTTAAATCCAGCATCTGATATCATCTGAGTTATGTTGCCGATATTATTGGACTCAACTGCATCTGGCTTAATCATCGTAAATGTTATATTTCCTGCCATTTTAATTAAATTTTTGATGCAAATATAATTGTTTGTTTGAGACTTAAGTTATTTAAGAAGTATGATCATAAATAATTTTCCAACCATTTAGTTTTTTAATCCATAATAAAGTATAATAGCCATTTATATTCCCAATTGAATCATTTCTTGTTAGACTCCATTTTCCTGTAATAATATGAGTAGAATCATTTAAGGGATTACAAATTATATTTTTAAATTTTAGTTCTCCCATTTCATTTTTATTTCTATAAGATTTTTTATAGTTAGAAATCGTTTTTTTCCATCCATAATTAATGCCAGATTTACCTATAAATATAAGAGAATCATTATCCCAGTATTTTTCCATGAAATTATCAATATTTCCCATATTCCAAGATTTTTCTTGCTCTTTCATTAACTCATGAATTTCATCACAATTATTAATAGAGTTACAGCTATTGAGAAATATTATAGATAAAAGAATAAATGTTTTAAATATTAACTTTTTCATCAATTTTCAAGTTACTTTCCTTTGCATTATTAGTTCTGAAAACAATTTCATCATTAAATGAATCAATTAAGATATTATCATCTTTTTGGATATTTCCTTTTAACATTTCTTTTGATAATTGGTTGAGTATTTCTTTTTGAACTAATCTTTTGATTGGTCTGGCTCCGTATTGAGGGTCAAAACCTTTTTCAGATAAGTATTCCACAGCATAAGGGCTTATATCTAATTTAATCTCTTTTTGAATTAAAATATTGTTTAGCTCATTTATTTGAAATTCTACAATTTTAGTTATTACTTCTTTAGAAAGACTATTAAATATTATGGTTTCATCAATTCTATTTAGAAATTCTGGTCTGAAGGAAGATTTTAGTTCACTTAATATAAGTGAATGTATTTTTTCTTTATCAAAATTATCTTCTTTATTGTGGAAATCACTAATGTGAGAAGAGCCAATATTAGAGGTCATTATTATGATGGTATTATTAAAATTAACAGTCCTACCTTTATTATCAGTAAGTCTGCCATCATCTAATAATTGTAGAAGTATATTATAAACGTCTGGATGAGCTTTTTCAATTTCATCAAGTAAAATAACAGAGTAGGGGCGTCTTCTTACTGCTTCTGTTAACTGTCCACTTTCCTCATATCCAACATATCCTGGAGGGGCACCCAAGAGTCTTGATACTGTATGCTTTTCTTGGTATTCGCTCATATCTATTCTGGTCATTGCATTATCGTCATTAAATAGAAAAGACGATAAGGCCTTGGCTAGTTCAGTTTTTCCAACACCTGTAGTACCTAAAAACATAAAGCTTCCAATAGGTTTATTTTCATCTTGTAATCCAGATCTACTTCTTCTTACAGCATCAGATACTGCTTCAATAGCTTCACTTTGACCAACGACTCTCTTGGTTAATTCTTCCTCTAATTTTAGTAGTTTATATTTTTCTCCCTCCAGCATTTTACTTACTGGAACTCCCGTCCACTTGGAAATAACATCTGCAATTTCTTCTGAATCAACCTCTTCTTTAATCATTTTACTTTCGCTTTGAATTGATGATAAATGATGTTTCTCCTCATTAATTTTCTCGGCTAATTGTTTTAGTTTTCCATATCTTATTTCAGCTACTGTTCCAAAATCTCCATTTCTTTCAGCCTTTTCGGCCTCTATTTTTAACGTCTCAATATCCTGTTTCGCCTTTTGAATAGCATCAACATGATTTTTTTCAGCTTCCCATTTAGCCTGAAGATTGCTTTTGGTTTCNATTAGTTCTGCAATCTCTTTTCCTATNATTTTAACTTTTTTACTATCCTTCTCTCTTTTAATAGCTTCCCTTTCAATTTCTAACTTCAGAATTTTTCTATCAATTTCGTCAAGTTCTTCAGGTTTACTATTAATTTCCATTCTAAGTTTAGAAGCAGCCTCATCTATCAAGTCTATCGCCTTATCTGGAAGAAAACGATCAGTTATATATCTATTTNACAACTCAACTGCAGAAATAATGGCCTCATCTTTTATTTGAACTTTATGGTGATTCTCGTATTTCTCTTTAATTCCTCTTAGAATACTTATGGCATCATCATTGTTAGGTTCATCAATTACCACTTTTTGAAATCTTCTTTCTAACGCTTTATCTTTTTCAAAATACTTTTGATATTCATCCAAAGTTGTTGCCCCAACTGCTCTTAATTCTCCTCTAGCTAAAGCAGGTTTTAGAATATTTGCAGCATCTATTGCACCTTGACCACCACCGGCTCCAACCAATGTATGAATTTCGTCAATGAATAGTACGATTCTACCATCTTCATTAATAACCTCTTTTACAACTGATTTTAATCTTTCTTCAAATTCACCTTTATATTTGGCACCTGCAATTAAAGCTCCCATATCAAGAGAAAAAATTAATTTCTCTTTTAAATTTTCAGGGACATCTCCTCTTATAATTCTATGAGCAATTCCTTCGGCAATAGCTGTTTTACCAACTCCTGGTTCGCCAATAAGAATAGGGTTATTTTTTGTTCTCCTAGTTAGAATTTGTAAAACTCTTCTTATTTCATCATCTCTTCCAATGACAGGGTCTAATTTTCCTATTTCTGCTCTATGATTTAAATTTAGAGCATACTTATTAAGAGCATTGTAGGTTTCTTCTTGTGAGGATGAAGTAACTCTTTGACCTTTTCTTAATTCCAAAATGANTTTACTNANCTCTTTAATNCTAAAACCATTATCCTTAAGNAGCTGACTTGTNTCATCATTAGATTTTAGCAATCCAAGNATTAAATGTTCAATTGATACNAATTCATCTTTCATTTTTTTTGAAAAGTTAATTGACTCANNTACTGTTNTTTGANAAGAGTTACTTAAANNAATATTTCCTCCNGANACTTTAGGATATGATTNAATTATACTTTNATTTGCTTTTTTNATTATTTCAATATTTCCACCAATTTTTTTAGTAATGTNTGGAAAAACATTTTTATCTATACTAATTATTGAACTNAGNATATGAGAATTTTCAATAGCTTGGTGACCAAATGTTATTGTTAATTGTTGAGCTTGAGAAATAATTTCTTGAGATTTGGTTGTAAATTGGTTAAGATCCATTATTTTTTTGTTTAGTATGTAAATATCAAAACTTAAGCCAATTATTCTTTAATGACATTATTTCAGTAATTGCTATCATAACACTCTGAAAATCAGTAATAGTGTCATTTAAACTACAATTCTTTTAATGGAATGAAAACGATGGGTCAGTTCTTTTGTTTTGTTATGAATGATACCTTTTTCAGTAAACTCATCAATTCTTACTTGACCAGAAGCATGAATAATTTGATTTTTATTTATTAAAATTCCAACATGATGAATTNTTTTATTTTTTGAAAAAAAAACTAAGTCTAAAGATGATCTATTTTCATATGAAATAGTTTCTCCAATTGTTGCTTGTTGATATGCGTCCCTTGGNATATTATATCCAGAAAGTCCATAAACTTGTTGAGNAAATCCACTACAGTCTATTCCTAAAATACTCTTTCCTCCCCATAAATAGGGAGTGTTTAAAAATTTATAAGCGTATTTAATTAAATCTATTTTATTNTTTGATGCTGTTGATCCTTTGTAAGAATATTTATTTCCTCTAATTCTAAAATTTCCTTTACNGTAGAAGGGTAGTGTTGAACCTATTGGAATTGGAATACTCTCGTTNGTATCCNTATTTAGAATATTAGAAAAAGANTCAGAAACTATCTCAAAATCATTTAATTCTAAGTTATCANAATCTTCATAAGTAATTTCAAAATATTGCTTGGAGCATATCCACCCTTCATAATTATCAGCTGATAACTTAATNAAAACCCAATTATTTTGAATTTTTAATATTTTAAAATGTTGACCAAATAGTATTTGTGATATCATTTCACTTTGATCTTTTGGTTCTTTTCTTAATGGAACCAGAGCTAAAATACTTATACCATACTCCATTATAAATGCTTCATTAAATAAGAATATAATTCAACCATTGCTTTTATATCTTTCTTATGNACNTTTTCATCAGGTGAATGAACATTGTCTTCAGGCGCTCCAATGAAGCACCAATCGAATGGGTATGGAGATTTTTGTAATTGATTTCCATCACTTCCTCCNGAAGATTCAACTTCAATTTGATAGGGAACCTTACTTTCATTGGCTANTTNTATAATTCTATCAACATAACTTCTTCTTGGCAANCCAGAATCTCTTCTAGAAATAGCAACACCTTCNCCATGTTTAACTCCTTCAGNTAACCAGGTAATATCNGAAATTAAAGCTTGTTTTACTCCCCATTTTTCATAAATATATTTTCCTAAAAATCCAACGCTCCCTCCACCAACTTCCTCATAAGTGGAAAAACATATAACACCATTTTCTAATGTTTTAGCTACTTTTAAAGCATTCCAAACACCTAATCGATTGTCCATATAGCAACATTGAACAAAATCGTNATNTTCTCTCCAATTTGGCTTAAATGTTAATTCTGTTGCTCTATCAATCTCTCTATCAAATATATATTCAGTGTGTTTTATTCCNTTTTCGTCTTCGTAATTGTATAATTCTGTCTNAATATTTCCTAGAGAATCCTTTCCTACTAACTCAATACCATCATAAGTTTTAGGACCACCAATTTTAATTAATTCTTTTCCATATCTAACAGTAAATCCAATAGAATCTAAATGTGCGAAAATNGCTGTTTTAGGATTACCAAATTTTAATATCAAACANTCTTGAATGCCATCTTTAATAATAGTTGGTTTAACTANAAAATCGGAAATATTNTCATTAATATATTTTAAAAGAAAATTCCTAATATTTAATTCATTTCCAGATGGGGANTGAATAGAACATAGCTTTTGTAGTAATTTCATTTATAATTAATAGCGGGCTTTAAATATCTTATAAATATATGTATAAGATTATTCTTAAATATATAAGTTAATATAATTTTTAATTATTTATATTTGCNNCCTTAAATGGTGGATGTAGCTCAGTTGGTTAGAGCATCGGTTTGTGGTACCGAGGGTCGCGGGTTCGAATCCCGTCTTCCACCCTTTTTTCATTAAATATGAGTTTTTTTAAAACTTNAAATTTTAATTGGATTAATTTAANAAACCAGAGTTCTTTAGATGNTTTAATTAATATTTCTTTTGTAAACAAAGTCTTATTGTTTAAACATTCTACAAGATGTTCTATAAGTTCATTAGTTAAAAGCAGAATTGAATCTGTTGGGGATAACAGAAAAATTAAAAATTGCTATTATTTTAGATTTACTAGCTTTCAGACAGCTATCTAATAAAATTTCATCATATTTTAACATTAACCATGAGTCCCCTCAATTATTAATAATTGATAAAGGAAAGTGTATTGCTCACTTTTCGCATTTAGATATAACATGGGATAATATANGATAAGAAATAATTATCTTTCATTTATATCCAAATAATCTCTTTCTTTTGCTCCAGTATATACTTGTCTAGGCCTTCCAATGGGTTGATTCTCTTCAGNCATCTCTTTCCATTGNGAAATCCAACCAGGTAATCTTCCTANAGCAAACATAACTGTAAACATTTCTGTAGGAATATCAAGTGCTCTGTAAATAATACCTGAATAAAAATCTACNTTAGGATATAATCCTCTTGATTTAAAATAATCATCATTTAGAGCTACTTCTTCTAGTTCCTTAGCTATTTCTAGAACGGGATCAACAATACCCATTTTACCAAGTACATCATCTGCTGCTTCTTTAATAATTTTTGCTCTAGGATCAAAGTTTTTGTATACTCTGTGACCAAAACCCATTAATCTAAAAGGATCTTGTTTGTCCTTTGCTTTATTAATCCATTTCATTAAACCGCCACCGTCGTACATTATTTTTTCCAACATTTCAATTACAGCTTGATTAGCTCCTCCATGTAAAGGTCCCCATAATGCAGATACTCCAGATGANACAGATGCGTAGAGATTTGCTTGAGATGATCCAACTATTCTAACAGTTGATGCTGAACAATTCTGTTCATGATCTGCATGTAAAATAAGTAGTTTATTGAGAGCATTTACAACCACAGGATCAGGGAAATATTCATATGCTGGTATAGAAAACATCATATTTAGNAAATTTTCGCAATAATCATATTTGTTTTTTGGNTAAACAACAGGCTGCCCAACAGCATTTTTATAAGCCCANGCAGCTAGGGTAGGNACNTTAGCTAATAATCTGTGNATTGTTAAATCTATTGCTTCCTTAGGTCTATTAGGATCTTGAGATTCTGGATAGAAAGTAGAAATAGTTGACAGAGATGCTGCTAGAATACCCATAGGATGGGCTTTTGTAGGATAGGCTTCTAAGAAGACTCTCATATCTTCATGAATCAGAGTATGATTGGTTATATTTTCTTTAAAATCTGAATATTCGTTTATTGANGGAAGATNTCCNTAAATTAANAGATAGGCAACTTCTAAAAAATCAGCCTTTTCAGCTAATTGCTCAATTGGGTATCCTCGGTATCTCAAAATTCCTTTTTCACCATCTAAAAAAGTTATTCCACTCGTNGTAGNACCAGTATTTTTGTATCCAGTATCNAGAGTTATNTAGCCAGTTTGAGCCCTAAGCTTAGAAATATCAATAGCTTTTTCATTTTCAGAACCTTGAACAACTGGAAGTTCATATGTTTTTTCCTTAATAGTAAGTTTTACAGTTTCACTCATAATAGAAATTTGTAGTGGATTAATTTTGCAAATATANGAAATTAAAAGAAAAAAAGTATTTCTACCTCAGTATTTTACGTACAAAAGCAACAGTAAAATAAGACATTAAAAACACTCCAATAAATCCTTCTANAGGNGCAAGTAACTTAAAAAAACCTAAAGGTGAACAATCACCATATCCTACTGTAAAAAATGTAATAGCACTAAAGTATAAATTTCCAAAAAANTGTTCTAAAAAGCTTATTTCTTCATTTAAACAAGTTAANGTATTAATTTCAGTATGAAAAAATGTGTATATTAATGAAAAAATAAAGTTAACAATTACTATACTAAATAGAACTCTAAATGGATTAGTTGCNTAAAGACCNACTTTGTCAAAAACCAATCTTTGAAATAAGAAATTTGGCATAAACAATATAAGAGCAACAATTCCTTTNTCCTTGGCAACTTCATACTCACTCATTAACTCATATCTTTTAAAATACACATAAGCAATATCTTCNTCTAAATATCTTCCAGTATCTCTAAATTCTTCTTTCAATAATCGAAATTGCTCAGCCTTTTCATGTAGAGTAGTAGATTTTTGATTAGAAATTAAATCTANAACATGATTNTCCTCCCAAGCAATAAAAATATCACCCATATTTCTAACCCCAGATAAATTGAGTTCATGTATATTCATTTTGGTTAGGCCTGGGTTTAAATCAATAATATTATGAACTATAGATTGAGAAATGTCAATTGTATGGCAATCATCAATTCTCATATCNATATTACAGTTTAGAAAACAATGATTTAATAAAATTGATTTAGNAGTTAGTTTAAAAAAGTTTAGTTTGCCATTTTTAAATTCTGCTTCTTCAAAATCTATAGAACAGCCTTCTAAATGAGCATCTCTAAAACTTACCGACGAAGAACCAAAATTAGCTCTTCTAAAAACTACTTTATTTTTTGTTGCCAGGCTGANTTCTTCAAAATCAATATCTCCATCACCAAAAACAACTCTTCGAAAATCTACTTTCCCAGAACCAAAGTCAACCTTAGAAAAACTTATGTCGTCACCGTTGAAAATAGATTTATCAAATGAAATAGATCCTTTATTNAAAGTTGAAAATGCAAAAGAAACATCTCCATTACCAAAATGAATATTTTTAAAGGAAGTATTTCCATCTCCAAAATAAGTATTTACAAAACTTAAATTACCATTTTCAAAAGTAGCATTGTCAAAATTTACATTTCCATTATTAAATTTTGCATATTGAAAAATATTATTTCCTTCACTNTAGCTTGTNCCTTTAAAAAGAACAGGGAAGTCTCCAAATTCTGCTTTNAGAAAGCTTAAGTTACCTAATCCAAAATGGGTATTTGAAAAATTAACTTTTTCTCCAATAAAATTTGCCAAGGAAAAGTCAATNACTTTTTCNGATTCAAAAATTGAGTCAATAGCNGTGAAATTTAAAAGATTNACTTTTTCTTTAGCAGAAATATCATTCTTTTTTTTGTATTGATCTAAAGAGAAATTTTTAATATAACATTTGGATACATCTATTGNTTCTTTATTAAAGATTTTATTGTAGATATTATCTAACTCAACTACACCATATTTTTTGGTTTCAATTAAATTATTATTAATATCAAAAAATGAAATTTTAGCAGTATTAGCAAAGGTNTTTTCCTCATTTAAAACAAAAGATTCCTCCTGTATCTGAACCTTGTAGTATTGTATGTAACGATAAATTTTCAAATTTTAATGTTATTATTCTTNAACAACAAATTATTTACTATTAATTAGTGCTAATTAAAAAGTTTTCTGCTGTAGAAATCCATTTACTAGTTCCTCCAGCTAAATAACCTAATTTTCCAAGCTTTAAAAAATTAAGTTTATTAGAGTCTAATTTTTGAGGATTTACAAACAAAACAGTAGGGTAGCCGCTAACACCAAAAATTCTAGCTAACTCTCTATTTTGATTGAGAATTTTAGGATCTATTGCTTTTCTTCTTGGAAAATCTAATTCGACTAAAACAACATTTTCCTTAGTCCAAGTTTCAAATTCAGGAAAATTAAAAACCTCTTTTTTTAAACGCATACACCATCCACACCAATCACTTCCAGTAAAAAATAGCATGATAGGCTTTTTCTCATTTATTGAAATATTAACAGCCTTATTTAAATCTGTATGCCAGTTTAGATTGGATTGCTGTGAATGAAAATTATGTAAAACAAGTATAAAAGCAAAAACTATTAATTTATTCATAAAGTAAATTTAATAGATTTTAAAGTTATTTAGAACTATTCCATTGAGAATTTAAATGATTGTANTAATATTTATATTGATTATTTCCAAAAAAAAGTAATATACCAAGCATTTCATCCACTTGTTTGTATCCTTGATAAACCATTAGTCTTANAAGATTTTCATCCAATAAAACATAGCTAGGGTAGGAAAGCTTTCCNTCNAGTATAGAATGTGCAAACCAATGTACTTTTCCTCTCGCTTTTGGNCTAGATTTTTTATANNTCGGATCAGAGTTGTAAAAATTATGNTTGTTAAAAANAATAGTATCTTTAGTTTCTNCATCAAATTTTACTGTATAGAAATTATTTTTAATATAATTTACAATTACTGGGTCACTAAATGTAGTTGCATCCATTCTCTTACACCATCCACACCAATTAGTATATAAATCTATAAANACTTTCTTTTTAACAGAATCTAAAGCTCTTTGCTGNATCATATTATCCCAAGAAACCCAATTTATTTTATTTTGGGCAACTCCTGTTGAAAATGAGCTTATAAATAGTATAACTAATATTAATTTAAAATCAAATTTCATTCTGCTAAATTATCTATTAGAAAGTTCGTCATTTTATTATACAGATGAAGTCGTGTATATCCGCCATATATTCCATGATTTTTATTAGGATAAGCAAAAAAATCAAATTCTATATTNGATTTCACTAAAGAATTCACCATCTCCATAGAGTTCTGAAAGTGTACATTGTCATCTGCAGTACCGTGAATCAACAAATAGTTNCCTTTTATTTTACTAACATGATTAATTGGAGAATTTACATCGTAATTGTCTCCATTTTCTTTTGGAGTTCTCATAAATCTTTCTGTATAGATATTATCATAAAATCTCCAGTTGGTTACCGGAGCTACTGCAATTGCAGAATTAAAAATATCCTTTCCTTTAGAAATACAAAGTGAAGACATATATCCACCATAACTCCATCCAAAAATTCCAATTCTATCTTTATCTATATAATTTAATTTACCCATATGAATAGCAGCAGAAATTTGATCTTCTGTTTCTAACTTACCAAGTTGTAAATAGGTAGAGTGCTTAAANTCTCTTCCTCTANAACCAGTTCCTCTATTGTCTACAGAAATNACAACGAAACCTTGCTTAACTAAATATTGAAACCAAAAATAATTCATCCAAGACCAAGAGTTATTAACTGTGTTAATTCCTGGACCACCATATACGAACATTAATAAAGGATGTTTTTTAACAGTGTCTATAACTTTTGGCTTCATAATCCATGCATTAAGTTCTAACCCTTTCTGATTGGGTATTTTAAAAAAAGTTTTTTCTACCAAATCATATTCGTCCATCCTTTTACTAAGTTTTTTATTNTCTTCTAAAACCTTCAAAACTTTTCCTTTTTTATTATTTAATGTAAATATAAGGGGGTGATTTGCATCTGAGTAAGTATTTATAAAATACTGAAAGTCGGAGCTGAAATCAGCATCATTAGTTCCTTTTAAACTAGATATTTTATTTATTTGATTTGTNTTTAAATCCAAAGAATAAATTTCTCTATCAGTAGGACTTTTCTTAGCAGCTTGAAAATAAATAGTTTTATCTTTGGAATTATATCCGTAAACATTAGTAACATCCCATTCACCAGAAGTTAGTTTTCTCTCTGTATTATTAGAATAATTAATTAAGTATATATGGTTAAATCCATCTTTTTCACTAGTCCAAATAAATTCATCTTTATTAATAAAAAACGTATTATCATGTATGTCAATGTAGGTAGAACTTGTTTCGCTATATACTTTATTAATTTTAACACTACTAATTGGATTGTTTTGATTGTTAAACTTTCCAGAAAGAAGCTCTAAATTGTTTTGCAGCCTATTCATTTTAAATACAATAAGTTCATTTTTGCCCATGGACCAAATCATTCTTGGAATGTAGATGTCAGGATTTTCCCCAATATCAAAGTCGNAAGTTTTTAAATTGTCTAAATCAAATACTTTGACAGCAATTAAAGAATTGTCTTCTCCTGCTTTNGGATATTTGAACTTATACTNAGACGGATATAAATTACCATACATCTCCATTTCAAACTGTTTNACATCTCTTTCATCAAATACATAATAAGCTATTTTAGAACCATCTGGGGACCAAAAAAACCCTTTATGAATACTGAATTCCTCTTCATAAACCCAGTCAGTAGCTCCATTTATTAACATATTAATTTCACCATTATTGGTAATTGGAATTTCTAAAGTGTCAGATAAATATTTATAATATATGTTGTTGTCTCTNACATATGCAACTTTTCTATTATCTGGNGAAAAACTAGCCAAACGTTGTTTTCCTAAGGTAGAATCTGCAAGAGGTTTTAATATATTTTTCTTTATATTATATAGATAGTAAAATGATTTTGAAGATCTTCTATATATAGACTCTTTAGAATTAAATAANAGCAACCAGTTTTGGTCATTACTTAATTTATAATCTGAAAACTCAAATTTATTAAAGGAAATATTTGAAAATAATGTAGCTACCTTTTTATTAGACTTATAATCGTATTTAACAATTTCTATCTTAGATTCGTTCTGTTCAATGGATGTATAGTAATTACCGTCTTTGCAAGGGTTAATTCCTTTAATAGTCTTNGGATAAAAAGTACCCGANGCCCATATTAATTTATTGCTTAATTGACTAGAAACACTAATAAAAGATCCAAAAAAAATAAAAAAAAGTAATCTAGTTTTCATAATATTATTTGTAGTAAAATTAATTGTTTTTCTTTAAATACTTTAGAATTGAATTAATATGACTTTTCATATTTAAGGATGATCTATGGATNAATAATATTTCTTTGTTTGTATCAATTAAAAATGTAATTCTACTAGTTGAAAGACCAAAAAAATCTTTTGGAAGTTTCAATTTTTTTCTTAACCTTGAATTCTTATCACTNAACAACTTAAATGGCAAGCTATNATTATTTATAAATTTTTCATGACTATTTTTATTATCGCTACTTATACCAATAATTTCACAATCAAAAGTTTTAAAATCTTCGTAAAAATCTTTGAAATAACATGATTGTTTTGTACAGCCATAAGTTTCATCTTTTGGATAGAANTATAATACTAAAAAAGATTTGGTAAAATCATTATATAAATTAAATTTTTTACCTTTTTCGTCGANAAGTNTAAAATTTGGAAAGATGTCACCAATATTTACAATCATTTCTTAAAATTGAAGNNTTTTAAAAAAGGAAAAAAATGAATTGTCATAAGAGTTTAGGTCAATAATTGAGAAAAATAATAAAATCATTAATTATGAGGAAAAAATTAAATGAAATAAANAATNAAAAGAGTTTTTTTTCAAATCAATCTTGAATAATATTTATTCAAAATANTAATATATAATTTCATAATTAAAAAATATCTGGTAAATAAAAAAATTAATTTAAAAATTCTAAATTAGGATAATTATGAAAGAAAAACAGCCTAGTTTAACAATTGCATTAATTCCCATAATTTTATTGATAGCTCTNCTTTCAATTAATGTTTCTTTATTTGGNGACAATACAATTTCAGGATCTAACCAGCTAACCTTACTTATATCTGCTGCTTGTGCAGCTTTATTAGGTTTGTCGTATAATATAAAATATACAGATATGCTAAAGAGTGCTGTTGACAGCATATCTTCTGCAATGGGCGCATTAATAATTTTATTACTAATTGGATCTCTTGCTGGAACTTGGATGATGAGTGGAATTGTTCCTTCAATGATATATTTNGGCCTTAAACTTCTGAGTCCTTCTATATTTTTAGTTGCTGCTTGTATAATTTGTTCTATTGTTTCTCTNGCCACNGGAAGNAGTTGGTCCACCATTGCTACTATTGGAATTGCAATGTTAGGAATTGGGAATGCTCTTGGAATTCAAGAGGGTTTAACAGGAGGAGCTATTATATCAGGTTCCTATTTTGGAGATAAAATGTCACCATTATCAGATACAACTAATTTAGCTCCAGCAATGGCNGGAACAGACTTAATAAGTCATATTAAATATATGATGTGGACTACCATNCCTTCNATTACAATAACTTTGATTATATTTTTAGTTATTGGTTTAAATTTAGATACACAAGTTGGTCAACTTAATCAAGTGGAGTCACTTCAAANTGCACTATATTCAAGNTTCAATATTAGTTTATGGACTTTTATTGTGCCAGCAGCTGTTATATTTATGATAATAAAAAAAGTNCCTGCAATACCTGCACTATTGTTTGGTTCTATCGCAGGTGGGATTTACGGAGCTGTATTTCAACCTGAAATTATCCATGAAATTTCAGGAAATACATCTCTTTCAGGCTTTCAATANGTAAAGAACTCTTATATAGCAATTATTAATTCTATGACCATCGATGTTAATATTCAAACCAACAATATAGCAGTTAATGAATTAATTTCTACTTCTGGNATGTCAGGAATGCTCAATACAATATGGCTTATCATTTGTGCAATGAGCTTTGGAGGNATAATGGAAAAAACAGGTTTTTTAAACAAAATAACTAGTTCATTATTAGATTTTGTAAGTTCTCAAAAATCTCTATTTCTTACTACAACTGGAACATGCATGTTTTTAAATGTTACGGCTTCAGATCAATATCTAGCAATCGTAGTTCCAGGAAGAATGTTTGCTAGTTCGTTTAAAAAGTATGGTTTAGATCCTAAGAATCTAAGTAGAACCCTTGAAGACACTGCTACAGTAACTTCACCATTGGTGCCTTGGAATACTTGTGGTGCTACCCATGCAGGTGTTTTAGGNATATCTACATTTATTTACTTACCCTATTGTTTCTTTAATTTAATAAGTCCAATTATGACACTTGTTTTTGCTTATGGAAATATCAAAATAGCNAAATTAAGTACTNATAAAGTTACTAATTAGCTTATGAAAATGGTGAACACCCATTTCCATTTTAGGCGAAAATCTTCCACTTTTATAAAATCTTGAATTAACTCCTTTTTGGACATTCTCAACAATTTCTTCATCCTCTTCTTCTACCTTATCTAGAATAGATCCAGCACCAGAAGCTCTTTTGGTTTCATCCCAAATATAGGTTCTAAACTCCACTTTAGTTAAATTGATTTTTAAAGGTTTNACTATATTAACAGAAAGTCCCCAAGGATAAAAATTAAACATCATATTTGGAAAAATCCAAAAATAATAAGCTGCTATATTTTTCCCAAAATCTATGGAATCTACTGGAAGGTCAAANCATGTTTTTTNAGAGTCACTTTCTGCTAACTGAAGATTTGAATAAGAGAAAATTTCTGTTTTGTANTCATCATAATTGATAACCTTATTTAATTCTTTGTGAACAAATGGAATNTGAAAACCTTCTAAATAATTATCACAATATAATGCCCAATTTGCNTTCACAAAATAGTCTTTAGAACTTTGAGAATCAAATTGAAATTTTTCAATTGGCATCCAACCAACTCTTTTTTCCATATCCTGANTTAAAGAATCAAAATTAATTTTTGGATTAAGGGAACAGAATAAAAACTGTCTCCATCTGTTTAATGGAATTTCAGAAAGATTTTCCTNTTTTANGGGAAAGTTTTTTACTTCATTAAATTCTGGCATAAAGATAAATTNTCCCTCNCAATTAAATCTTCTACCNTGNTATTTNCAAGTTATTTCTTTAGACTCACAANGCTTNTCTATTAAAANATTTCCTCTATGAGTGCATACGTTAGAATAACATTTAAAACCTTTGTCATTATTATTTACTACTAATAATGGTTCAGAGATAAATTCATCTAAAAAGACAAAAGGTTTTTTAAAATTAGCTTGACATAAATGTGAATCATCACAAACAAGTTGCCATGATTTAGCAAAAATATTTTCTTTTGAATTTTCAAACTGCTCTTTGGAACTATAAAAATCTCCACTTAATGTATTNGCATANTTAATATTCTTNTCTATAGANTTCATTGTTAACCNNTATTAAATTGATTATTAAATTAATNATAATTTATNTAAACTAATATTTAATTTTTTTTGACTTTAANAAGTTGTCAAGTAATTGTTTTAATNTTAACTAAAAAAAATATAAATTTAGAAACAAATATTATTGAATCTTAACCCTCTTATTTTATGAAAAAACTTANACTAATTTTAAATATAATTCTAATTAATTACTGNGCCTNTGCACAGTATTTNGACAAAGATTTTAACGACTTAAGTCTNACTTCNGGAGGNTGGACAACCCAAATTATTATTGATACTACCAATTGGTTCGTTGATTCTTTTGGAGGTGATGACTTTGTTAAAGCAACAAACTACAGTAATGGTCAAAATGTCCCATCAAATACTTGGCTTATTTCACCATCAGTTGACTTATCTTCTGCAAGTCAGCCAATGTTAAGTTTTGAAACCATAATGAAATGGCCAGGTCCAGCCTTAGTACTACATATTTCAACTGATTATGATGGAGCTAGTAACCCTACTCAGCAAGGTACTTGGACTGATATTACTGCTTTAGCCACTTGGGATGTTGATAATACTACTTGGGGTAACTGGACACCTTCAGGAGATGTGGATTTAAGCGCTTATATTTCTAGTTCTACCTACATTGCTTATGAATATTTAGGTTCTGCCAATTCTGGAAGTACTTGGGAAATTGATAATATTAAAATCAATGAAGGCTCAACGCCACCACCACCACCACCTGGAATCGACACGTTATCTATTTATGAAATTCAGTTTAATAACAATTCCAATGGATCATCCAATTACGAAGGATCTCAAGTCTACACTGGTGGAATTGTAACTGCTGTTAGAGACGATAGTTCATTTTACTTAACAAGCGGTTCTGGAGCTTGGAGTGGTATATATGTTTATTCCAACGATTATTTACTATCCGAAGGAGATTCTGTTGTTTTAGATGCTGAAGTAGATGAGTATTATGAACTAACAGAACTTAAAAATGTAAATAACTTACAGGTGATAAGTTCAGGAAATATTTTTTCTCCAAGTTACTGCAATACTGCAGCTGCAGATTCAGAAGAGTTTGAAGGTTGTTTCGTAGAAGTTTCTAATGCAATATGCAACAATGATAATGCAGGTTTTGGTGAATGGATAGTTAATGACGGATCTGGAGATTTAATAATTGATGATTTATTTTACGCATTCACTCCAATATTAAATCAAATCTATACTGTAAGTGGTGTAGTAACTTTTAGTTATGGAGCCTTTAAATTACTTCCAAGAAATGGATCTGATGTTGCGGGTTTTATTTCAATTAATGAAACTACTGAAAATATCTTCTATATATATCCTAATCCACTAAATCAAAGTAATTTAAATATTACTCTTCAAAATAATAGTGACATAAGATTATTTAATTTATCAGGTCAATTAATTAAAATATACCAACTAAAATCTGGAAATAATATCTTGAATTTAGACTTCTTGAAGAAAGGATTATATATGATTAAATGTAATTCAAAGACTTACACTATAGCAAAAACTTAACATTGCGTAAATCATTTGTATTTAGTTTATTCTTGTGTTTAGGGAGCTTTATATTAGCCCAAGATGCTTCTTTAATAGGTTTTATTGTTGATTTAGAAGATGAAGAACCTTTAATAGGTGCTTCTGTTAAGGTAATAGGTCAAAATATCGGAGGTGTTACTGATATAAGTGGAAAATTCAAAATCAATAATTTGACAAAAGGTGAATATTTTCTTACAATTAGCTATGTAGGATATATTGATAAAGAACTTAAGATTAATATTAAAAGGGGAATTAATAATATTAATATCATTAAATTAAAAACTTCCAATCTAGATTTAAAAGAATTAGAAGTAATAGCAGATATAGTTAAAGAAAGAGTAACTCCAGTTGCAGCTACTACCATTTCTGCAAAATATATTCAAGAAAACTTAGGAAATCAAGAATTTCCTGAAATACTTAGAAATACACCATCTGTATATGTAACTAAAGAGGGTGGAGGGTTTGGTGACTCAAGAATTAATGTAAGAGGGTTTGAGCAAAATAATATTGCTGTAATGGTAAATGGAGTTCCAGTAAACGATATGGAGTCTGGTTGGGTTTATTGGTCAAATTGGTCAGGACTAGCAGATGTTACCAATAAAATGCAAATTCA
>PAST01000005.1 GCA_002713405.1 Crocinitomicaceae bacterium
CCGTACTTCATTTAAGTGTTACTTATTTTAGAATCCAAAATATTGAAATTGGGTTATCTGCAGAAGATTTAGAACTTTTTAAAGAAAGTGCTTATGAAGCCTTCCAAAAGGGGATGAATTTTAAAGATCCTGTATTGGCTCAATTAAATATTCTTCATAATTCTCCTATGTTAGGTGCTTCCGGTGCTGTCTTCGGACTTTTAGCTGCTTTTGGATATTTATTTCCAAACACAGAACTCATGTTGCTTTTTCCTCCAATTCCAATAAAAGCAAAATATTTTGTTATTGGATATGCAGCTTTAGAACTTTATCTAGGAATATCTAACAATCCAAGTGACAATGTAGCTCACTTTGCACATTTAGGTGGAGCGATAGTTGGAATTATTATTGTCTTATCTTGGAGAAAAAATAGAACTAGTTTTTTTTAATGGCTTTATTAGATCAATTAAAATATCAGTTTAAATCTGGAGGTGTATTTATCAAAATAATTTACATCAACGTTTTGGTATATGCCCTATTTTTAATTATAGGAAATGTTTTTGCATTAATGAAGTGGAATCCTGATGGAATCAATAATATAGATGACTATTTTAGCTTTAATTCATCTCCACTTATTTTTCTTAAAAGACCTTGGACTATTTTAACTTACATGTTTCTTCACGGTTCATTTTGGCATATTTTCAATAATATGCTAATCTATTTTTTCACAGCAAGAATGTATGAAGACCTTTTGGGAAAAAAGTCTTCACTTAGCACCTATATAATTGGTGGGTTTTGTGGGGCTATTTTATACCTAATTACCCATAACTTATTTCCGCTATTTAGAGATATGGGGGATATTCCTATGTTGGGTGCCTCTGCTGCTGTAATGGCTGTTTTCGTAGGATTAGCTACCTATACTCCAAATTATGACGTAATGTTGTTTGGAATAATTAAAATTAAAATGAAGTATTTAGCTATGGTTTGGGTAGCTTTTGATATTGTTGGCCTTTCTGATTCTGATGGAATTGCACATTTTGCACATCTAGGAGGGGCATTTTGGGGATATGTATACATTACTAATTTTAAGAAAGGAAAAGATATTTCTTATTGGTTTGATAATTTTTTGACTAAAATGAGTGCATTAACTAGCAAAAGAAAAATCAAAATTGTTTACAAAAAGAAAAAAGAAGAAAAAAAATCATCTGCACCGAATTCAAAATCTAGACAACAAAAAGTTGATGATATTTTAGATAAAATTAAATTGTCTGGCTACGAGAGTCTGACTAAAGAAGAAAAAGATTATTTATTCGATGCCAGTAAGCATATTTAATTTTGGGGTTAATAAAATGAGTTGGAGAGGTAAATTATTTGCCTACTTAACAGTAATTTTTAACTTATTATTATTCTTAAGCTATCTAGCTTTCTTATCTGACCCAACTACAAATTCAGTTATTGCTTTTCTTGGGCTAGGCTACCCTTTAATATTTTTGATCAACTTGGTTTTATTTCTTATTTGGTTCTTTAAAAGATATATATTTTTCTTTCCAACTTTGATTCTATTAATTCTTGGAATGTATCACCATAGTAGATTTATACAAATAAATCCTAAAATATCAGAAAATACTCCCTACAAGCAAAAGATAAAAGTAATGAGTTTTAATGTTAGATCATTTGACTTATATAATTGGTCCCATAATGAAGAAGTAAAAAGTAAAATTATTCAGTTAATTAAAAAACAAAAACCTGATATTATCTGCTTTCAAGAATATTTTTACGATAATAAAAAAGAATTTAAAACTCGAGAAATAATTTTAGAAGAATTAAGTTTAAGCTACTTTCACGAAAGTTTTACAGATGAAAGTAATGAGAATTCATTATTTGGACTAGCAACTTTTAGCAAATTTCCTATTATCAATAAAGGAAGTTTAGAATTTAAAAATGATCAATCCAATCACTGTATGTGGTCTGATATAGTTTGTGAAAATGATACACTTAGAGTTTTTAATACGCATCTAGGATCTTTAAGGTTTAATCACTCAGACTATAAAATTATTGGTGGAAAGGGAAGCCCAATTTATTCTTATCATAAAATTCCTGAACAAGATATTTTTAATAGACTTAAAATTGGTTTTTCAAAAAGAGCCCAACAGTTAAAAGAATTGATTCCTTTATTTGAAAAAAGTCCTTATAAAAAAATTTTGTGTAGTGATTTAAATGATACTCCTATTTCCTATGCATACAATCAGCTTAGTAAGCTATTTATAGATTCATTTACAAAATCTGGTTTTGGGATTGGAGGAACTTACATTGGTAAAATATCATTTTTAAGAATTGACTATATATGGCATGATAAAAAATTAGATTCTTTCAATTTTAAAACACATCAAAATCAACTTTCAGATCACAAAGCTATTTCAGTTGAAATTCTCTTAAGGTAGATATTAAGGATCTATTAAACTTCTTATTTAATTTTTGTATTCTTCAATTTAGATGTATAAATTTACAAAAAAAGTTAAACTGGTTCATCGCTTGCTATGCAAGAGGAAAGTCCGGACAGCTTAGAGCAGTATGCTTCCTAACAGGAAGGGTTTTTTAAAACACAGATAGTGCCACAGAAAAGAAACAGCCAGAGATGGCAATGGTGAAAAGGTGAGGTAAGAGCTCACCGTGATGGTGGTGACACCATTAGCGAGGTAAACCTCATGCGCTGAAAGACCAAATAAACCAAGGTTACTTTGTTGAAGAGTTGCTCGCTCAACTTGGAGGGTAGGTCGCTCGAGCTAATTAGTGATAATTAGCCTAGATAAATGATGAACCTAGACAGAATCCGGCTTATAGGTTTAACTTTTTTTACTTTTAGTTGATTTATTAGTTTACCTTCGCGAAAAAAAATCAAATGTTGTTTTCTGAATTACAACTCGATCCTAATATACTTAAAGGAATTGAAGCCCTTGGCTTTACTACTCCTACACCAGTACAGCAGGAATCAATTCCATTACTTATCAAGGAAAACAGAGACTTAATAGGGCTTGCCCAAACAGGAACTGGAAAAACCGCAGCTTTTGGTCTACCTATGATTCATAAAGTTGATGTCAATAAAAAAATTGTTCAAGGACTGGTCATTGCACCAACTAGAGAACTATGTGTTCAAATATCAAATGATTTTAAAGATTATTCAACTTTTGTCAAAGGTCTATCCATTGCCACCATTTACGGGGGAGCTAGTATGGATAAACAATCTAGAGAAATAAGATCTGGTGCTCAGATTGTGGTTGCAACACCGGGGAGATTAATGGATATGATGAAAAGAAAAATGATCAAGATAAATCATGTTTCTTACGTTGTTTTAGATGAAGCTGATGAGATGTTAAACATGGGTTTCAAAGAAGATATTGATGGCATACTAAGTCATACACCAGAAGAAAAATCAACTTGGCTTTTTTCTGCTACTATGCCAAGAGATGTTGAAAAGATATCGAGATCTTATATGAAAGACCCTATAGAAATTACCGTAGGTAATAAAAATGTAGGAGCTAAAAATATTCACCACGTTTATTACAATGTCCCTGAGAGAGATAGGTATAAGGCCGTTAAAAGAATTTTAGATTTCAATCCTGATATTTATGGATTAATATTTTGCAGAACTAGAAGAACTACACAAGACGTTGCTGACAAGCTTTTAAAGGAAGGTTACAATGCTGCTCCACTTCACGGAGATTTATCTCAAATGCAAAGAGATAAAGCAATGGATAAGTTTAGAGATAAAACTTTACAAATATTGGTTGCCACTGATGTTGCTGCACGAGGAATAGATGTTAATGACATATCTCATGTTATAAATTATCATTTACCAGATGAAGTAGAAAGTTATACCCACCGAAGTGGACGAACTGCTAGAGCTGGGAAAAAAGGGGTGTCAATTGCGATTGTATCCAATAAAGATCAAAATAAAATTTTTCAAATCGAAAAAAAGATTAAAATAAAATTTGATGAAGGAAAACTACCCTCTGGAAAAGAAATCTGTGAGCAACAGTTAGTTGGGTATGTGGAGAAAATTAAAAGTATTAAAATCAATGGAGATGAAATTGCAGACTTAATTCCTCCAATTATTGATAGTTTCGAAGAATATTCTAAAGAGGAACTAATAAAAAGAATGATTGGGAATGAGTTTAATCAACTTCTAAAATATTACGAAAATTCTAGAGAAATTATTAAAGATAAGAGAAGTAAAGGCCCGAGACTCAAAAGTAATGATCACCAAAGATTTTTCATTAACCTAGGTCTTAACAAAGGATTAAATAAAGGTGGACTATTGAGATTAATTTGTTCAAATACCAATATAGATTCTAAGTCTATTGGTGCACTAGACCTTTTTAATGAATTTTCATTCTTTGAAGTAGAAAAAAAACTTTCAAATGAAATTATAGATGATTTAAAGAATAAAGAATACGATGGAAAGACTTTTTTAGTTGAGATAGCATCTAAAGATGGTTCCAAACCAAGATCGAGAAACAGAGACAGAGGAAGAAATAGATCGAGAAACAGAGAAAGAGGGAGAAATAGAGACAAAGGAAATAATAAAGATAGAAATTCTTTTCGAGGAAAAAGTGGAGGAGGAAGAAGAAGATAGAAATATTTTTTTCAGGACCTTTTAAATAATAAAATCAACAATAAATTTATTTGACTTATAGAAAACATTGAAAAAACCATACATCCAACATTGAGTTTTCAGTTCTAATCCAATTTTCTTTAACCCCATTTTTAGTAAATCCAGCTCTTTCAAAAAGCTTTATACTAGTTTTATTATTATATAAAATATTGGCATGTAGATTTGAAATAAAATAATCTTTAATGCAAATGGATTTTAGTAGGGATAATGCTTTGGTGGCAATTCCCATATTTCTAAATTTTTCATCAATAAAAATTCCTACCCCAGCTATTGAGTTAACCATATCATATTCAAATAAATCAACACAGCCTATAGGCGAACCACCACTATCAATCATAAATCTTATTTGCCGATCTAAGAATATATCTTGATCGGATGTTAAAAATTCTTCTATCTGCTCTTTAGTATAAAAAATAGGATTATCAGAAAAAAGAGAATTATCTAAATTATTTTCCCATAAAAGAAGCTGATCTAAATCCAATAATTTTGGTTTTCTTAAAGTAACATTTTTCATCATTTTAATCCATTTTTTTAGATTAGATTTTATAAATCATAATCTCCACTAAAAACAAACTTTGCTGGACCAGTTAAAAATACTTTTTCAAAGCTATTTTCTAATCTTTCAAAATCAACTTTCAGCTTTCCTCCTCTTGTTTTAACAAAAAGAGAATCTTCTATTTTGTTTTCATAGGCAATGGCAAGTGCCGTAGCTGTTACTCCAGAACCACATGAGAGTGTTTCGTCTTCAACTCCTCTTTCATAGGTTCTAATATCCAAAAAATCATCTTCTACTTTAACCAAATTNACATTTATCCCATTTTGAAAATATTTTTCGTTNTTNCNAATTNACTTACAATGCTTNTNGAAATCTATATTATCTANACTNTTNGNAATCTGTANGTAGTGTGGNGAGCCTGTNTTNACTTCAAAATCTCCATTNNTNANTTTATNTACTAATACNGGNCTTTTAATGCTTATTTTAATNTTTTCNTTCTCTAAAACTTCTCCTTGATGAATTCCNTCATTAGTAATAAAAGAACAATTTGANTGANNAATTCCTTGNTGAAAACAATATAAAACGGCACATCTACTTCCATTNCCACAAAAGCTAGCAGATCCGTCNGGNTTNAANAATTTCATTTCAAAACTAACTCTATCNTGATTAGAAATTAATATTAAGCCATCAGCACCAATCCCATACTTTCTGTCACAAATTTTCTTTATCTGATTTTCGGAAAATTTAAAATTNTCTTTAGTTAAATCGATTATTACAAAATCATTTCCAGTTCCTTGATATTTACTGAACTTTAATAGCATTTGGCTCAAAAGTAACGAAAAATATGCTTAACAATAATTAACAGCTCTAAAGCAATTAAAATAAAAAATGACAATTAGTTTTATAAAAAAATAAAATGAAAAATAAATTATTTTTACTACTCTTAGGGTTTATTATTGGCAGTATTACTTTTTCAGTTTTATACNTAAAGCCAGAAATTATTGGAAAATCATCGAAAATTCAAGATTTAGAAATTGAAGAAATCCCCCAAAAAAAATCTTCTTTTGCTCTAACCAACAATAGTAATTCAACAAAAAATTTAGATTTCACTCTTGCTGCAGAAAAAACAGTAAATACTGTTGTGCACATAAAAAGTGAATATATCCAAAATTACCAATCGGACCCAATGCTTGATTTTTTTTGGGGACCTAACGGCAGTAGAGGTGACAGAACTCAAATAGCTACTGGATCTGGTGTAATAATTTCAAGTGATGGTTATATTGTTACNAACAACCATGTTATAGAAGATGCCTCAAAAATTTCTGTGACATTAAATGATGGTAGAGAATTAATAGCNGAATGTCTTGGCACTGATCCTAATACTGATTTAGCTCTTTTAAAAGTGAACCAAAAAAATTTAGTTTTTGCTGAATTTGGAAACTCAGATGATGTAAAATTAGGAGANTGGGTATTGGCCGTAGGAAATCCCTTNAATTTAACTTCGACAGTAACCGCTGGGATAGTAAGTGCAAAAGCAAGAAATATAAATATTTTAAGAAGAAGCTCTAAAGAAAGTATTTTTCCGTTAGAATCTTTTATTCAAACTGATGCAGCTGTAAATCCTGGAAACAGTGGAGGAGCACTTGTTAATCCTGATGGTGTTTTAATTGGAATTAATACAGCTATTGCATCAAAAACAGGTTCTTATTCTGGATATTCATTTGCAATTCCNTCNAACATTACNCTTAAAGTGGTTAACGATTTAAAAAATTANGGACTTGTACAACGAGCTTTTATNGGTGTAATTATTGAAGATGTAACACAAAAGGTAATGGATCAATTTAATTTACCCAATACNAATGGAGTTTTAGTAAGTGGATTATCAGATGGAGGAGCTGCNTATGAAGCTGGAATAAAAGTTGAGGATATAATATTAAAAGTTGAAAATATNGGAGTTAATGGGGTAACAGAACTACAAGAACAAATAGGGAAATACAAGCCAGGAGATAAGATTACANTTATAATTCAAAGGAAAAAAGAAAAGAAAATTATTGAGGTTAGACTGAGAAATAACAAAGGGACTACAGAAATAATTGATAAAAATAAATTAGAAAGAGAATCAAGTTTATATGGTGCTATATTTGAAGAACTAAATAAAGAATCACTAAAGTATTTAAATGTTAATAGTGGAATTAAAGTGGTTTCTATAAAAAAAGGAGAATTTAGAGATATTGGCATAAAACAGGGTTTTATTATAACTCATATTGATAAAAGTCCTGTCACAACAANAAATGATTTAANAACAACTATCAAAAANAAAAAAAGCAGTACGTTAATTGAGGGTATTTATCCTAATGGTATGAAAGGTTATTTTGTATTTGATACTTAATTAAGTTGGAACTAATTTAGTCTAATTACATGACCAAAACTAATTATTTGAATCCTCTATTTCTTATTTGTTAATTAAAAAGATTTTTTTTAAATAAATTTCTATATTTTTGTTAAATGTACTATTTAAGATATTTTTCTTTAATAACATGTTTAGCGATTATCTCAACAGTTTTTTCTCAAAGTAAAGGGTATTACGACAAAGTATTATTTAACAGGTACAAGCATGAATTTAATTTTGGGATTGGGGTATCAAGTTGCCAAACTGACGTAGGAGGTTCTAAGTACTCTGAGCAAGAACTAAGCCAAAAGTTTGGAGGAAAAATTTTTAGGACTATTTATGATACTGATATTTCAAGTTCAAATTTTGTTCTAAATGCTGGGTACATTTACCGTTTTAATGAAAAAATCAGGTATAGGGGAAACTTAAGTTTTTCAAGAATAAGTGGAAATGATAATAAATCACCNGAATTTTTCAGAAATAACAGAAACTTAAACTTTAGAACTGATATTTTAGAACTATCTGCAATCACTGAATACCATATTGTAAGAGCAAATACAGGTAGTAAACACAATCTGAGAAATCCTAAAGGTAAAAGAATCTCTCCAAAAATATTATCTAGATTAGGGATTTATTTGGTTGGTGGCGTAGGTGGTTTTTTATATGTTCCAAAAGCAAAAAATAATTTTATCTATCAAAGAGATATTACAGCAAATACCAATTTCACAGATGCTGGTTATGAATTTTATAGTGACGAAGCTACATACCACAAATTAAGACCTTTACATACTGAGGGGCAAGGCTATAATGGAATAGAGTCTGGAGATGATTTCAATATACCTGGCAAAAAATTTAAACCCGGAAAAACATATAAAAAAGTTGCTGTATGCATTCCATTTGGATTTGGTATNCAAAAAGCTTTTGATTCATATATGGGTNTTAAAATTGAATTTGGCATTCGTTATACATTTACAGATTTTTTAGACGACGTTAGTGGTATTTATTATGATAAAATAAAATTAGCAGAAAACAATGGAATACTTGCTGCAAACATGACAGGCACTAATTCTGGATTAACTTATTCCAATGATTTAACCTATACTCAAGCTGGTTTTAGAAGAGGGAATCCAGAAAACAATGACTATTATGGTTTCCTAAGTATTAGTTTTTACAAAACTATTATTGGAAATTCTAACTGGTTCAAAAGTATGAACTCAAAACAAAAAAGAAAGATAAGAAATTCTTTTTAAAACATTAGATGTTCGTTAAGACTCTAATTATTTTTTAAAATAGATTTAGAATATCCACTTTACAAGNGACTTGAAAATTATTGAAACAGAAAATCTTAATAAAAAAGATACTTGACTAATGAAAAATTTCTGAAATAATTAATGAAAAACTTTTTACTTTATATTTTTTTACTTTTTCCAATATTTTCTTTTTCTCAAAATAATATTACAATTAGTGGTTATGTAGATGAAGCCGAAAGTGGAGAAAAACTAATAGGAGCTACTATTTANGATCTTAAATCTGGGAAAGGAACCATTACCAACGATTATGGTTTTTTTAGTTTAACACTTCCAAAAGATTCGGTAAAAATTAGAGTTAGTTATATTGGTTATGTAACAAAGTTATTTGAAGATTATCCAATTTCAGATGTTGTACAGANTTTTTCATTAAGTGATCAAATGCTNCAGGAAGTNGAGATTTTGTCTTCCAAAGAAGAATTAGTTCACCAAAAGTCAGAAATGAGTACTGTTGATTTATCTATGGANAAAGTAAGAGCTCTTCCGGCCCTTCTTGGAGAAAATGACATTATGAAAACCATTCAACTTCTTCCAGGTGTTCAGACAGGAAGCGAGGGTACTTCTGGTCTTTATGTTAGAGGAGGTGGACCAGATCAAAATTTAATTTTACTAGACGGAGTTCCAGTCTATAATGCCTCTCACCTATTTGGATTTTTCTCTGTATTCAACTCAGATGCAATTAACTCCACTAAATTAGTTAAAGGTGGTTTTCCAGCAAGATATGGCGGAAGACTATCCTCTGTTATAGATATTAAAATGAAAGAAGGAAATATGAAGAAATTTCATGGACAAGGTTCCATTGGGCTAATAGCTTCAAAAATATCCTTAGAAGGTCCTATTATTAAAGACAAAACCTCTTTCATCCTTTCTGCAAGAAGAACTTACTTAGATATACTAGCAAGACCTTTTATAGCAGCAAATCAGAGAAGACAAGCTAGTAAAAATGGAGGAGATTCCAATGGATCAACTACAGGAGGCTATTTTTTCTATGACTTCAATGGTAAAATAAACCATAAAATAAACGAAAAGCACAGATTATACTTAAGTAACTATATCGGCAGAGATAAAGCTTACTTAAAAGCCGTTGATAATTTCAATCAAGATTCAACAAGTGGGATTGACAGCTCTGAATCACAATTAAATTGGGGGAATATAATTAGTTCACTTAGGTGGAATTATATGCCATCCAATAAAGTATTTATAAATTCAACTGTTAGATATAGTAAATATGATTTTTTAATTGCTTTTGGAAACAGTAGTTCAGAGACTACTTTAAATTCCAATAATACTATGACAGTCAATAACCAAAACTTTTCTTATGCATATTTAAGTAATATTGAAGATTGGTCTGTAAAAATAGATGTAGATTGGATGCCAAACCCAGATCATCTAGTAAAGTTTGGAATTGGGGATATTTACCACACCTTTACTCCAGGTGTTAACCAGTTTCAATTTTCTCAAACTGGAAATTCTGCATTAGACACTACCTTTGGAGCCATTAAACATTATGCGCATGAAGTTGCAGCTTATCTAGAAGATGACTGGACTGTAAACGACAAGTTAAAAGGAAACGGTGGTATTCATTTAAGTACTTTTTTTGTAGGGGATAAACAATATTCTTCATTACAACCAAGGTTGAGCTTTAGATACTTAATTGACCAAAAATCTTCATTCAAAATGGGTTATGCCAGAATGGGGCAGTTCCTTCATCTGTTAACCAACTCAGGCATAGGATTACCAACTGACTTATGGGTACCAGCAACAGAAAAAATTAAACCTCAGTTTTCTGATCAAATTGCAGCAGGTTATGCCAGAACTTTTAGCAATAGATTTGAAGTTTCTTTGGAAGGGTATTATAAAACAATGGATAACTTAATTGAATATAAGGATGGGGCATCATTTTTTGATAATGAGACTGATTGGCAAGATAAAGTTCACATAGGAAGAGGATGGTCTTATGGTGGAGAATTATTGGTAGAGAAAAAGATTGGAAAAACAACAGGATGGATAGGCTATACATTATCTTGGACCAATAGACAATTTGATTCTATTAATTTTGGACAGAATTATCCATATCGTTATGACAGAAGACACGACATTGGAATTGCAGTAACACACGAAATTAATGATAGAATAAATATTGGTGTAGTTTGGGTTTATGGAACTGGGAATGCAGTAACCCTTGGTCAAGAATCTTATTCTTCATTTAATAGTTCGCTTGTTGATGATGTTTCTAATTTTAATCTCGACCCTTCTTCTTTTAATTTTAATCAAGACAATGTATATGTTTCTACAGTAAATCACATAGAAAGTAGAAATAACTATAGAATGCCAGCATANCACAGATTAGATGTTTCTATTAACATAGAAAAAGAAAAAAAATGGGGAAAACGAACATGGAGTTTTGGTCTTTATAATGCTTACAGTAGACAAAACCCGTTTTACTTAGAATTTACAAGAAATGAAAATGGAGATCCACAACTCTCTCAGTTTAGTCTTTTTCCATTAATACCATCCTTTACTTACTCATTTAAATTTTAAATATGAAAAAAATTTATTTAATTATTATTGTTGCTTTTACTTATATTTCATGTGAAAAAGTAATTCCCTTTGAAGGAGATGTAAACATACCAAAATTAGTAATCAATTCAATTTTTGAAAGTGATTCAACTTTTAAAGTTCATGTAAGTAGCAGCAGAAGTGTTATAGACACTTCCNCCTTTCAAAATATCGGAAATGCCGAAGTATCTATTANAGATGANAATGGAAATATTATTGAAAACTTAAATCATGNAGACAATGGTTTTTATGTAGGACAAACTTATCCTCAAGAAAATAAAACATATACTTTACAAGTAAACCACTCTAATTTTGCAAATATAACTTCCTCAGACTCCCTNCCCTCTCCAATAACTATTAATAGTGTAGATACTTCTACCATTGCAGATCCAATAAATGGAGATAGATTGCAGATAACCTTGGACTTTGATGATCCAGAAAGCTCACAAAACTATTACCTNATAGAAACCTATTCTGTAAATGAATATCTAGTAATAAAAAATTCTGATACTACTGAATACGAACTAGACACAACTAAACAATACATGATTTTAACTGATGAAGTTTTTCAAAATGGAGGCTCCCCTTGGAGAGAACAAGGCATATTTAATGATATTTTATTTAATGGTCAAAACAAAGCATTAGANTTGGAAATTCCATACGATAANTGGACTGGCATTGAAAGTGGTTATGAATGGAGTTACAAGACACTTGGTGTTAGAGTATATTTACATAATATATCAAAATCTTATTATTATTACAGAACAAGTTTAGAACTTTATCAAAGTGCTTCTGGGAATCCATTTGCACAACCTGTACAAGTTTACAGTAATATAGAAAATGGATTTGGAGTTTTTGCAGGTTCTCAAATAAATTATTTTGACCTCTAATAAAAAAGTTTTTAACAGTCCACTTTATCTGTTAAATAGTAATTTTCAACAACTGTAAATATTAACGTATTTTAACTTGACTTAGGAAGTAGATTGAACTACATTTGAAATTTTCAAATAGTAATCTATTTATGAGACAACTTAAAATTACCAAATCAATAACAAACAGAGAAAGTCAATCATTAGACAAATACTTACAAGAAATTGGCAGAGAGGAATTAATTACTGCTGAAATGGAAGTAGAGTTGGCTCAAAAAATAAAACAGGGAGACCAAATAGCTCTAGAAAAATTAACCAAAGCCAATTTAAGATTTGTTGTTTCTGTTGCTAAACAATATCAAAATCAAGGTTTAACCCTTCCAGACTTAATTAACGAAGGGAATTTAGGATTAATTAAAGCAGCACAAAGATTTGATGAAACAAGAGGTTTTAAATTTATCTCTTATGCTGTATGGTGGATAAGACAATCTATCTTACAAGCTTTAGCAGAGCAATCTAGAATTGTAAGATTACCCCTAAATCAAGTAGGTTCTTTGAATAAAATAAATAAAGCTTTTTCAAGACTNGAACAAGAGTTTGAAAGACCTCCTAGTAATGATGAACTTGCTANAGCTCTAGATTTAAGTGAAGAAAAAGTAAAAGATACGATGAAAATAAGTGGTAGACATGTNTCTGTTGATGCTCCTTTTGTAGATGGAGAAGATAACTCTTTGTTGGATGTAATGGTTAACAATGACAGTCCAAAAGCAGATTTAGAGTTAATGCGAGAGTCTTTACAAAGAGAAATTGAAAGATCACTTTCCACATTAAATGACAGAGAAAAAGATGTTGTAATGCTATTTTTTGGGATAGGAAAAAAACACGGATTGACTCTTGAAGAAATAGGTTCTAAATTTGATCTTACCAGAGAAAGAGTTAGACAAATTAAAGAAAAAGCAATAAGAAGACTTAGACACAACTCAAGAAGCAANCTACTTAAAGCTTATTTAGGCTAAAATTTCAAAGATGTCATCTAANGATAAATTAAATACTCTAATTGGTGCTGATGGTCAAACTTTGAGTCCAATTCTNCCAGAAAACATTAAAAATTATCTTATTGATATCGATGGTACTATAACAGANGATGTTCCTAACGAAGAACCTGAAAGAATGTTGACATGTCTTCCATTTCCAGATGCATTAAATGTTTTAGAAAAATGGTATTNAGAAGGTCACATTATTACTTTTTTTACTTCAAGAACTGAAGNACAAAGAGAATATACTGAAAAGTGGCTAAAAATGCACAATATAAAATATCATGCTTTATTAATGAATAAGCCTAGAGGNGGTAACTATCATTGGATAGATAATCATATGGTAAAAGCAACAAGATTTAGAGGNAAATTCACACAGTTGATTAAAACTGAAAAAGAAATAGAAGTATTCAATGATGATTTTATTTCGAAATAATTGTTTATTTTACCTAAATTTAATGCAATAAAATTTAATTATGAGAAAACATAATTTGTATTACACCTTAATTTTTTCCTTATTAACGATTATAAATATTAGTTGTGAATCAGGAAACAAGCTCAAGAGTGATGTTAAAGATAATGATGATTTTTCTGAAAATGAAAACAAACACACTATTGAAATTGATATAGTGGAACAAGATTTTGAATTCATGCCTCCCTCTCCAATTCAGATTGCTTCAATTTTGAAAAAAGCAAATATGAATTATGAAGAAGGATTAACAAATGAAATTTCGAANTCAAAACTTTATTCTACAAANTTTAAACAAACAATAAATTTTGGAGTTTATGCATGTGATTTAGCCTATTGTGTAACTAACNATAAGTTTGCAGAAGCTAGTAAATATCTAAAAGTTTCTAAAGAATTGGCATCTAAAATAGGATTGGAATCAATATTTGCATCTGGCAATTTAATNGAAAGATTTGAAAAAAATGTTGGGAATCAAGATAGCGTAATGTCTATTCTTTTTGATATTCAAATAATAACAGATGATTATATACAAGACAATGATTTAATTGACTTAAGTGTTATTTATTTTACAGGAGCGTGGGTAGAAGGAATGAATATTGGAACTCATACAATTCTAGGAAATAACGACCATAAGATTAGTGTTTTATTGTCCGAACAGATGACAATTGCTAGATCTCTAATTAAAGGACTCAGAGCTGTTAAAAATCAAACAGATGATTTAATAGATTTAACAGACCATATTGAGGAAGTTGNAGATGCATATCATAATTTGTGGTCTGTTAAAAAAGAAGGTGAAAACATCCAATATTTAGACGTTGAATTAAAGCATGAAGAAGCTATTTCCATTTCAGAAATGATTTTGGAATTAAGAGAAGAAATAACCATGTAATTTTTATTTTATGATTGGCAAGTACATATTTTTATTTTTAATTATTTTTAATATTAATNCAGGATTTAAAGCACAGAAAGAAAAAGATTTGGAATTAACTCCTCATCAAGAACGTATGATTCTACTAAAAGATTATAGAAAAAATTGCAGAATTGCNTTAAGACCTTTTAGATACGATGGTTCTCTCACCACTAATTTTACATACAAAGAATTTGANTATGCTAAAGAGGTTGAAATAGCTACTATTCAAAATGAAAACTACCGTTTATCATTTAACTCAATGGCAGTATTGNATGAGCCAATAAGTATTAAAATTTACGATAAGCCAAAAAAATATAGAAACAGAGTTNTACTTTACGAAACTAGTGAGGTTTCAAATTCAGAATTCACTACAGAAACAAATGAAATGATAGAAAAGCTCAAAGAAGCTAAGTCTAAAGAGTTAGCTGAAAAAACTGACATTTCTGANAAAGATAGATCCTATCAACAAAAAATNATAGAAAATATTAGACTTAAAAAGTTATTTATAAATTATATAATCCCTTACTCAGAAAGAGAATATAAAATTGATGAAGCAGGAAATGAATCAAGAATTTATAACAAGGGATCCATCATTCTAGCTGTTGGTTACAATAACCTCTAATCGTCAAATTTCTTAAGTAGTATTTTTTTGAATTTAAAGAGTTCGTCCCTTAAGACCGCAGCTTGCATAAAGTTTTCTTTCTTAGCTTCTCTTTCCATCTGNTTTTTTATATTATCTATACTTTTCTCCAACTCTAATCTTCCCATATTTTCTACCACAGGGTCTTGAATTGAAAGATCACTTGATATAATTAAATCGTTTATTTCTTCTTTTTCACTAACTCTACCAATAAGAAGATCGTTTTCATTGGATTTAATAATTTGGGTAGGTACAATACCATTTAATCTATTATAATTACGCTGTTTTTCTCTTCTTCTATTTGTTTCACTAATAGTAATTTCCATTGCTTTGGTTATTTTATCTGCATACATAATAACACGTCCTTTGATATTTCTTGCAGCTCTACCTACAGTTTGTACTAATGACCTTTCCGATCTTAAAAACCCTTCATTATCTGCATCCAGAACAGCAACTAAAGATACTTCTGGTAAATCCAAACCTTCTCTTAGCAAGTTCACTCCAATAAGTACATCAAAAATACCTTTTCTTAAATCTTGCAAGATTTCTACCCTTTCTAATGTATCTACATCCGAATGGATATACCTAGANCTAATTCCAATTTTTGCAAAATACTTGTCTAGTTCTTCTGCCATTCGCTTAGTAAGAGTAGTCACCAATACCCTATTTTCCTCCTCTACTACTTTTCGAATTTCTTCTAAAAGATCATCTACTTGATTTAATTTAGGTTTTACTGTAATCTCAGGGTCTAATAATCCTGTTGGTCTAATAAGTTGTTCTGTAACAATTCCATCGCACTTACTTAGTTCATATTCAGCAGGTGTAGCACTTACATAAATAATTTGATTATGAATTTGTTCAAACTCTTCAAATTTTAAAGGACGATTATCCAAAGCTGCAGGGAGTCTAAAACCATAATCTACTAAATTTACTTTTCTTGATCTATCTCCACCATACATNGCTTTNATCTGAGATATTGTAACATGAGATTCGTCAATTACCATTAGAAAATCTTCTGGAAAATAATCTAAAAGGCAAAATGGTCTGTCTCCAGGCTTTCTATTNTCAAAATATCTTGAGTAATTTTCAATTCCTGAACAGTATCCTAGTTCTCTTATCATTTCTAAATCTAGCTCTACCCTATTCTGGATTCTTTTAGATTCTAAATTTTTTCCTATTTCGTTGAAAAACTCTATTTGCTTTACTAAATCTTCTTGAATTTGAAAAATAGATCTGTTCACATCTTCTTTATCTGTTACAAAAATATTTGCAGGATAAATAATATACTGATCTTGATTTTCTAAAATTTTATTATTTNCCAAATCTAAAATCCCAATAGAATCAATTTCATCCCCCCAAAANGTAATTCTAATTCCAAAATCAGCATAAGCTAAATGAATATCTATAGTATCTCCTACTACCCTAAAGTTTCCTCTTTTTAAATCCGTAGTAGTTCTCGAATATAGATTGTCAACTAAGTGTCTTAAAAATAAATTTCTAGCTATTTTTTGACCTACTTCAATAGTTANAATACTATTGCTAAAATTAACTGGATTTCCTATCCCATAAATACAAGAAACTGAAGAAACTACTATGANATCTTTTCTGCCAGAGAGTAAAGAAGTTGTAGTACTTAATCGTAGTTTCTCGATATCATCGTTGATTGAAAGATCTTTTTCTATATATGTATCCGAAGAAGGCAAATAGGCTTCTGGTTGGTAATAATCATAGTATGAAACNAAATATTCTACNGCATTATCAGGGAAAAAAGTTTTAAATTCTTGGTAAAGCTGAGCAGCAAGTGTTTTATTATGTGAGAGAATTAAAGTAGGTCTTTCTACTTTTTCAATCACATTGGCAACAGTAAAAGTTTTACCAGAACCTGTAACACCTAAAAGTGTTTGAGCTGCAATTCCATCATTTATTCCTTGAACCAAATCCGCAATAGCTTCTGGCTGATCACCAGTTGGAGAAAAATCTGATTTTAAATTAAATTTCACGGTTCAATATTACTTAATAATATTAGAAGATTCCCATATGTCCCAAGCTTTAAGTGCTTGATGAACTAACATTTGATTACCATTTAGAATTTGAGCATTTTTTAAAAGCGCTTTTTTTAAAAAAAGAGTTTTCTTGGGATTNTATATTAAATCAATTACTAAATGCTTGGAAGTCAAATAATCNTAAGGAATTTTTATTTCTTGATCAACTTCTGGATACATACCTACAGGAGTAGTATTAATAATAAGATAATGTCCAGCAANCATATGNCTATTTAATTGGCTCCAAATAAAATAATTATTTAGAGAAGGAATTTTATTTCTTGAAATANAATTAACTTCAATATTNAAAGAATTTAAAACATAAGCTACTGCCTTTGAGGCACCTCCAGTTCCTAAAATAAGNGCTTTGGTATGGTGAGATTTNAAATATGGTTTTACCATTTGTTGGAAACCATAAACATCGGTATTATATCCTTTTAAAGAAACCAATTTATTGTTTTTAAAAAATGGCTTGATAGTATTTACAGCATNAATTTCTTNAGAAATTTCATCTAAATAATCTAATTGTGAGATTACTTTTTCTTTAAATGGAATAGTGACATTAAGTCCAGAAAGTTTACGATCAGAAAATAATTCTCTTAAACTTGAGATATTATCTGATTCAAAATTGGAATAATGTGCATCAATATTTTCAATTTTAAACTTTTTGTTAAAATAATCCTTTGAAAAAGAATGGACAAGACTCTGACCAATAAGTCCAAAATTTTTCAATTGTTATGATTTGAATTAATTTTTGAACCTAAATATTCTATCAACCAAACAATAAAAATCCCTAAGAAGATTAGAACAAAACAGAAAATATTTTCTGAAAGGGATAAATCTGGTAAAACCCAGTTGTAGGATACTACTTTAATCTCTNCACCTCTACCAACAATAGTTTCTAAAGGAATTTTCCAAGGCCAAATAATTATTAACGAACCAACAACAAAGCCAGTTAACAATGAAATTGTAGAGTTGTAGAATTTTTTAAGAACAAAACTTATTCCATGAGANAGTCCCAGAAAACCTACAACGGCTCCTAATATAACAGGCACTAAAATATTCAAATTTGNAATAGGATCTGAAACTGATTGAAGCATAATTAACTGATAATTCCCCATTAGAATTAAAACATAAGAACCTGAAAGACCAGGCAGTATCATACTNGCAACAGAAACAATTCCACAAATTACAAGGTAATAAAAGGAATCATCTTGNNTAACAGGTTTTAAAAATGCCAAAGAAGCAGCAAAAACAATTCCTAAAACTAGAGAAATAAATGAGGAAATATTCCATGATCTCACCATTTTTCCNACATAATATATAGAAGCTAAAATTAAACCAAAAAAGAAGGACCAGACAAGTTCTTCATTTTTAGAAAAGAAAAACTCAAGGACTTTTGCTAAAGTTACAATACTTAATGCAGTACCAGAGAAAACTGAAACTAAAAACTTTAGTTGAGTATGCTTAATAAAACTCTTAAAGTTTCCAGAAAATAAAAGTTTAAAAGCCTTGAGGTNAAAAGATTTCAAGGAATTTATTAATTGCTCNTAAATACCAGTTACTAAAGCTATAGTTCCGCCAGAAACTCCNGGAATGATATTAGCTGCTCCCATTCCAAAACCTTTAAGAANTAAAATCAAATAATGCTTCATTAAATTGAAATTGCTTGGTACCCACCTTCTAAATTGAGATAGTTTTCNTTATATAAATCATTTANTATTAAAAAATTTAAAATACTTTCNGATCTTTTACCAGAACCACAATGAAAAATAACAGGACGATCTGATGGAAGATCATTTAATCTTTCTACTATCTCTCCAAGTGGAATGTGGACTGAATAATCTATTTTTCCTTCTATTTCTAATTCATAATTTTCTCTTAANTCTATTAGAAGAAATTCAGATTTTTTTTGCAAGAGCAAATCTAANTCGCTTGGNGTTATTCTATTTAAATTCATAACGGATTTTTAAATTACNTAGGCTTTCTTTTTTTAATTATATCTTTTGGAAGGAAATTAAAAAAAGTATCTCCTCTCAACCCTTGTCTTAATGTTTCTAAAGGCAAAACATCAGTNGGAGATATATTTCCTAAATTAACATTTTGATCAAATAAATTTACAAACCAAGTCTGCTGCTTTTTTGAAGGTGCCTCCCATAATANCTTATTTGGGTCAATTTTAGAAATTATCTTGTTGATAAGCATAGTATGCGGTTTTCCATTTGGTCTAAAGATACCTACAGATCCGCTTTCTCTACCTTCAGCAATAACTTTCCATGAACCAGCATTTAATTCTTCTGACATCATTTTAATCCATTTCGCAGGACTAATTAAAATTCCTTCTTCTTTAGAGCCAACTTCGCTTAAAACAGTATAATTCTTAGAGTATTTATAAATTAATTCACACTTTTGGTCGTGTTCTAAGATTATTGAGCCATCTGAAATTTCTATAATTTCTATACCAAAATTATCTACTATTTTAAAATAGTCATCTTCTTGGTTTCTCGCATAATACAATTCAAACATCGTTCCACCAAAATATGGNTTAACACCAACTTGATTCATCAAAGAAATTTTTTCCTGGATGTTATTGGATACTATTGACGTGCCAAATCCAAATTTTATAATATCGGTATAGNTTGCACTTGTAGACAAGAAATCTTCCATTTGTCTTGTGCTTAACCCTTTATCCATCATCATCGTAAGACCTTTATCTCGAGGAATAGTAGTTCTTTTTGGAATATGAGATAANGTCATTTGTTGGAATTATCTTTGTANGGCTGAAAAAATTGATTCATTTCCTCAACTTGTAAAACTTCAGGATAAATGTCAATAAGCTTTTTGAAAGTATTTTTATCCGAGTTTTGCATTTCAGACAGACTACTTTTAGCCTCCGATAAATTTCCANTTGATATTTGCATTGCTACAAGTCTAAGTTTTAGATCTACTTGATTAGCGTTGGATTTAATAGCTTTTTTAACTTCGTTAATAGCAATANTTTNAGACNTGTTATCGAATAAAAAATTGGAATAGTCTATCCATGCATCTATATTTTTAGGATCTAATTGGATTACCTTTTTAAAGGCCAATTCTGCTTCAGAGTTTTTATTGAGTTTGGCAAGAATTTCTGCATATAAATACCAATAGTCAGGATTTTCAACATCTAAATCTATTGCTTTTTTNATAAACTTAATTGCTTGAACAGGTTGATTATTTAAATCTCTAACTACACCAATACCTAGCCAAGACTCAGGAAGAGAATCATCAATTTCTAAACTTTTTTCATAAAATATAAGTGCTTTTGAATAATTACCAATTTTCTCATAACATTCGCCAATACTACAATAGGCATATGCATGAGGACGATCATAAACAAACGACTCATTAAATGAATCAATAGCTTTTTGATATTCCTTTAAATGAATANAACTATTGGCTTTTCCATAGTGAGCAGCGGTGAATTTCTCATTAATTACCAGACACATTTCATAAGCAAAAACAGCTTCCTTCCAGTCTTCATTAACATTGTAAATAGTAGCTAGATTGAACCATGCGACATGGCTATATGGATTGCCATCAATCACCTCCTTAAAATAATTTACAGATTCTTGAAATTTACCAGACTCATGGTAGGCAACTCCTAATTCCATCATCACAGTCTCGTTATTTGGTTTGAAACTTAAGATTTGTTTTAAAACTTTAATCGCAGAATCGAATTTTCCTATTTGAATAAACTCATAAGACAAATCTTGTAAATGATCATTATAAGTTGAATCTAAAGATATAAGATCGTGAGCATGACTCAAATATTTAAAAGCATATGGTACATTATCCATGAGAGAATATAGTCTGCCGAGACTAAGAACAACATCAATATTATTTGGGTGAAATTTATTTAAATTATTTAATATCTTGAGAGATTCATCAAACCTCTGGGATGAATTAAGGAATTCAATTTTAATTAATGTAAGTACCAAATCTATAGGATATTGCTCAAGTGCAATCTCAAGTGCCTTTTTTGCTTTCTTTTTAAAATCAAGCTCTAAATAGTATTCAATAATTATTTCAAAGTCTTCTACATCAAAAAAAGCGAAGGTTTCGCCTTTAATCATTGACTCGAAAAGAGCAACCTTCTCTATAGCGTCATTACTAGGGTTAGAATCTAAAAGCATAAATATATTTTCACTTACTAACAAATATACCCTATAAATTTTCTTGAGAAAACAATGTGCAAACCTTTTTTAAACAAAAAAAACTATCTCGAAAAATATATTTAGAAGTATTGAAAAAATCAATAAATAATGGATGATTTAGGGTTCAAAATTTTATCTTCGAAACGTTAAATACTTATTTGCTATGACTTTAATTAAATCTATTTCTGGAATAAGAGGAACAATTGGTGGGAATACAGGTCAAAACCTTACACCTATTGATATTGTGGAATCAATTTCCGCTTATGGTTCTTGGTTGAAAACCAATCATATTAACAAAAAACTTAAAGTTGTTATTGGAAGAGATGCAAGAATTTCAGGTGAGATGGTAGAAAATATTTGCATTGGAACTCTTCAAGCAATGGGAATTAATGTAGTAAATATTGGTTTATCTACCACACCAACTGTAGAAATTGCTGTTCCTTTAGAAAATGCAGATGGAGGAATTATTCTAACCGCTAGCCACAATCCAAAACAATGGAATGCTCTAAAACTTCTTAATAATAAAGGAGAATTTATTAGTGCAGATGATGGAAAACAACTATTAAGTTTTGTAGAAAAAAATCAATTTTCATTTGCTAGCGTTGAAGAACTTGGCTTAGTTACTTTTAAGGATAACTATATTGATGAACATATTAATAAAATATTGAAACTTAATCATGTAGATGTTAATGTAATTAAAGAAGCTGAATTATCTGTTGTCATTGATGGAGTTAACAGTACTGGTGGAATAGTTATTCCTGAATTATTAAAAGCATTACATTGTAAAGAAATTACAGAAATATATTGCACACCTAACGGAGAATTTCCTCACAATCCAGAACCTCTTGCTGAACACCTTGTAGATCTTAGCGATAAAGTAAAAGAAAAAAATGCAGATCTCGGTATAGTGGTAGATCCGGATGTTGACCGTTTGGCTTTTGTTTGTGAAAATGGGGAAGTTTTTGGAGAGGAATATACCTTAGTTGCAGTTGCAGACCATATTACAGGGGAAACCCCAGGAAATAGTGTTTCTAATTTATCTTCAACAAGAGCTCTTGCAGATGTAACCATTAAAAATGGTGGTAAATATTATGCCTCTGCAGTTGGAGAAGTCAACGTTGTAGAAATGATGAAAGAAAAAAATGCTGTGATCGGGGGAGAAGGTAATGGAGGAGTTATATTTCCTGAATTACATTATGGAAGAGATGCGCTTGTAGGGATAGCTTTATTTTTAACCTACTTAGCAAAGAAAAAATTAAAAATGAGTGATCTTAAAAGTTCATTTCCTCAATACACAATCAGTAAAAATAAACTTGCTTTAAATAACACCACCAATATAGACTTGCTTTTAAAGAAAATTTCTAATAAATATAAAACTATAAAGCAAAATAAAATTGATGGTCTAAAATTAGAATTTGAGAAAGAATGGGTTCACATGAGAAAATCAAATACTGAACCAATTATTCGTATTTATGCAGAAAGTCAAAATCAAAAATCTGCTCATAACCTAGGCGTAAGATTTGTTGAAGAACTAAAAAGTTTGATTTAATTATATTTGAATATTATTATGAAAGTCTACTTAGATAATGCAGCTACAACATCTATTGCTAAAGAGGTTATTACAGAAATTGAACCTTATCTATCTAATCATTTTGGAAATCCATCTAGCACTCACTCTTTTGGAAGAAAAACCAAAAATGCTATAGAAATAAGCAGAAAGAAAATTGCTGATTTTATCAATGCTGATAATAATGAAATAATTTTNACTTCTGGAGGAACTGAAGCTGATAATATGGCNATTAGACGTGCGGTTATTGATTTGAATGTGAAAAGAATTATAACCTCCAAAATTGAACACCATGCAGTTGGACATACCGNTGAAAATCTAAAAGATTCNCATAACATAGAAGTTATCTATTTAACAACAGATAAAAACGGNAATCCATCAATTAAGGAGCTAAAAGAACTTTTAAAAAAAGATGTTAAAACATTAGTTTCCTTAATGCATGCAAATAACGAAATTGGGACTTTGCTACCTATTGAAGAAGTTTCTTTGTTGTGTAATAAATATGAAAATGTATACTTTCACTCAGACACNGTTCAAACAATGGGTCATTATTCATTCGATGTTAAAAAGTTAAAAATTGATTTTTTAGTTTGTTCTGCCCATAAATTTCATGGCCCAAAAGGTGTAGGTTTTTTGTATGTGAATAAAAACCTTCATTTAAATCCAATTATAACTGGTGGATCTCAAGAAAGAAATCATAGAGGAGGAACGGAAAATCTTTATGGAATTATTGGATTAGCAAAAGCCATGGAGTTGGCTTTTTCAGACTTGGAGAGCCATCAAAAGCATGTAAAAGAACTTAAATATTACATGAAAGAAGAATTATATAAAATAGATTCAAGAATTATATTTAATGGGGAAACAGATCCAAGNAAAAGTTTGTATACCTTATTAAGTGTAGGATTTCCCAAAGNTATTTGTAATTCTATGTTGNTATTCAGTTTGGATATCTTTGGAATTGCTGCTTCGGGTGGAAGTGCATGTTCATCTGGGTCAACCAAAGGCTCTCATGTTCTAGCTGAACTACCTTTAATGGAAAACTTTCAAACTGTAAGATTCTCATTGTGTAGATACAATACTATTGAAGAAGTTGATTACACATTGGATAAAATAAAATCTATTGTTCTAAAAGGAAAATAATATGCAANTTACCATTACTGGATCAGGAACATCTCAGGGGGTACCAGTAATTGGTTGTGATTGTAAAGTTTGTAAATCAAACGATGAAAAGGACAAGAGATTTAGATGCTCGGTTCATATTTTCTACAAAGGAAAATCTTTTGTTATAGATACTGGACCAGATTTTCGCCAACAAATGTTGAATGCGGAAATAAAATCTTTAGACGCAGTACTATTCACCCACGAACACAAAGATCATGTTGCCGGTCTTGACGATGTAAGACCTTTTAACTTTTCTCAAAAAAAACCCATAGACATATATTGTACAGACCAAGTTTTTAATGCCTTAAAAAAAGAATTCCATTATATTTTTAATCCTAAATTTCAATATCCTGGAATTCCTAAAATTAATAGATACTCCATTAAGAAAAATGAAAATATTTCAATTGCTGATATTAATATTGAACCTATCGAAGTAATGCATTATAAATTACCTGTTTTAGGATTTAAAATTGATAGATTTGCTTACATAACAGATGCAAAAACNATTGAAGATTCTCAGAAGAATAAATTAAATAACTTGGAAGTTTTGGTAATTAATGCACTAAGGATTAAAGAACACATGTCACATTTAAATTTGGAGGAAGCAATAGANTTAATAAGGGAACTAAACCCAAAAAAAGCGATACTTACCCACATATCTCATTTTATGGGCGTTCANCAAGATGTTCAAAAAAAATTACCTAAAAATATTTATTTAGCATACGACGGACTTAAAATTAATTTAAATCAATAGGAATGCGAATAGATATAATATCAGCGGTTCCTTCACTTCTTGAAAGCCCATTTAATGACTCTATTTTAAAAAGAGCAAAAGAAAAAAAATTAGTAGATATTAAAATTCATAATCTAAGAGATTTTTCTATTAACAAACAAAAAAGTATAGACGATTATGCCTTTGGCGGAGGTGCAGGAATGGTCTTAAGTATAGAACCATTTGCAAAATGTTTGAAAGAACTAAAAGGTAAAAGAAATTACGATGAAATCATCTTCATGACNCCAGATGGGGAAAAGCTAAAGCAAAGTCATGTCAACCAACTTTCTCTNAATAAAAATATAATTATTCTTTGTGGGCATTACAAAGGGATAGACCAAAGAATAAGAGATTACTTAATTACTAAAGAAATATCAATTGGTGATTATGTACTCTCAGGAGGTGAGCTACCTGCAGCAGTACTTTGTGANGCTATAATAAGACTTATTCCAGGTGTTTTAAATAATGAAACTTCTGCTCTCACAGATTCATTTCAAGATGATTTACTTGCACCACCAGTGTATACTAGGCCCGCTAAATTTAACGAATGGGAAGTGCCCNAAATATTAACTTCTGGAAATCTTAAAGCAATTGAAAAATGGAGAGAAGAAAAAGCATTAGAAAACACAAAAAAAAGAAGACCAGATCTAGATGAAAATAAAAAGGAATAAAATTATAAGTTCTCGTTTAATAGAATATTAAATTTTCTTTGTAATATTGCAGGCCTTAAATNAAGACTCATGGATATAATNAATGAAATTTCAAATGAACTTAACGAATCGAAGCNATGGCCTTCTTTTAGTTCTGGCGATACAATAACTGTTACCTACAAAATTAAAGAAGGTAATAAGACAAGATTGCAATCATTTCAAGGAACTGTTATCCAAAGAAGAGGTTCAGGCTCAACAGAAACTTTTACAATCAGAAAAATGTCTGGTGGTACAGGAGTTGAAAGAATATTTCCAATTGTATCTCCTTTTTTAGAAAAAATCGTGGTAAATAAAGAAGGTTCTGTTAGAAGATCTAGATTATTTTACTTAAGAGAAAGAACTGGAAAATCTGCTAGAATTAAAGAAAAGAAGTACTTTTCAAAGAAAAAATAGTTCTTACATTCTTTCAGGCATTTCAATACCTAAGATTCTCATTCCCTTTTCAATTATTTCTGCAACTAGCTTAGACATTTGAATTCTAAAGTTACGAAGTGCGTCTTCCTCTTCTGTTATTATGGTATAATCTTGGTAAAAAGAATTATAAGATTTGACTAAACTATATAAATAATTAGCTAATAAATAAGGAGATAGCTCTTTGGCAGATTGGGCTAAGAGATCTGGAAAATTTGAAATGCATTTTAATACTTCTAGTTCTTTAGGATTTAATTTTAAGTTTTCAATACTAAATTCGTTGTTTAAATCTTCGTACTTATTTAACAAACTCTTAATTCTAACGAAAGTATATTGAATAAAAGGACCTGTATGTCCAGAAAGATCTATAGTTTCTTTTGGATTAAAAGATATTTTCTTTTTTGGATCTACTTTTAAAAGAAAATATTTCAATCCAGAATTACCAATCTTTTTACAAATGTCTAAAATTTCTTCATCTGATAATTCTTCTAAAAAGCCCCTCTCAGATGTTAAAGATTTTGCTTCATTTATTACAGAGTTTAGTAATTCATCTGCATCTACTACTGTACCTTCTCTGGATTTCATTTTACCATCAGGAAGTTCAACCATCCCATAGGATAGATGAAAACAATTTAAAGCCCAATTATAATTTAATTTTTTTAAAATATTGAATAGAACTTTGAAGTGGTGGTTTTGTTCATTTCCAACAGTATATATAATTCCCGATAAATTTGGATAATCATTATACCTTTGAACGGCAGTCCCAATATCTTGTGTCATATATACTGAAGTACCATCTGAACGAACTAATAATTTATCATCTAGATTATCGTTTGAGAAGCTACTCCAAATTGAACTATCTTCCTTTGAATAAAAAATACCATTTTCAACGCCTTGTTGGACTACATCTTTTCCTAAAAGATAGGTGTCGGATTCGTAATAAAGATGGTCAAATTCCACATTTAAGTCCTTGTATGTTTTATCAAAACCACTATATACCCATTGATTCATTTTTTCCCACAAAGCTCTTACCTTGGTATCTTCATTTTCCCATAACTTAAGCATTTTTTGAGCTTCTAATAAAATAGGTGCATTTAGTTTAGCTTCTTTTTCAGATATCCCACTATTAATCAATTCTTTCACCTCCTGTTTGTATGCCTTATCAAAAACTACATAGTACTTTCCAACCAAATGATCGCCTTTCAAATTAGTGGACATAGGAGTTTCTCCATTACCAAATTTTTGCCATGCTACCATAGACTTACAAATATGAATACCTCTATCATTAATAATTTGAGTTTTAACCACTTTATGACCTACTGCTTTTAAAAGAGATACTACACTATCNCCTAAAAATATATTTCTTAAATGCCCTAAGTGTAATGGCTTGTTAGTATTTGGAGAAGAATATTCTACCATGTAAAGTTCNCCAGTAGGTTTGGAAACAAAACCATAATTATCGTCACCTAACCAACTTTTAAAAAAGGTAAGCCAATATTTTTGCTTTATATTAAGATTTAAGAACCCTTTGATAACATTAAAGTCTTCAAAATAATTTTCGTTTTCAAGCAAGTAATTTCCAATAAATTCAGCTGTTTTTTCAGGTGATTTTTTACTAAACTTAAGTAAAGAAAAAACTACCAATGTCAAATCTCCCTCANAATCTTTCTTTGTGTTTTCAATAACAATTAAATCTTGGATGTTGTCACCTTCAAACAAAGCATTTACTGCTGTCACAATAGATTTTTTAATTGTAGGGAAATTTATCATGAAAATTTACTTAGTTTAGAAATTTAGGTATNGACAAAGTTACTTGTTATTTCTCGGAGATTTATTTTTCAAATATTTTTTTATACTTTTCTATTTTGGGCTGAATTACAAATTGACAATAACNTTGACCTTTATTATTGTTAAAATAATTGTGGTGGTAATCTTCTGCAGGGTAAAAAAAATCAATTTTCTCAACTTGAGTAACTATAGGCTGGTCCCATACTTTTTCAGCTATTAATTCTTCCTTGAATTTTAAAACCTCATCTTTNTGAGAATCTTTAACAAAGAAAATAGCAGACCTATATTGTGTTCCAATATCATTGCCTTGTCTGTTTAAAGTTGTCGGATCATGGGTTTTCCAAAAAACTTCTAAAAGATGTGCTAAATCNACTATGGATGGATTAAATACAATTTTAGCAACTTCAGCATGNCCAGTTNTTCCAGAGCAAACTTCATTATAAGTTGGGTTTTTAATTGCTCCTCCACAGTATCCTGGAGTTACCTCTTCTACTCCATTTACTTGCTGAAATATTGCCTCAACACACCAAAAACAACCAGCACCAAAATAAATCGTATCTAAATTTTCATTTTGCATATCCAATTTTTTTAAATCATTGTAATTATTTCCAAGACAATTATAAAATGGTAAAAATATTAATAAAGTTAGGTATCTAAACAATGTTGATTTCATAAATTATATATTTAGCTGAAATTAACTATTCTAGGACAAAGAAATAAATTTGATGAAGAAAATTGGCATTATTTCTGACACACATAGTTTTTGGGACGACTCATTTGATAAATATTTTTCAAATTGTGATGAAATTTGGCACGCTGGAGACATTGGCAATTTAAAAATCACTGATAAGCTTGGTAAAATTGCCCTTCTAAAAGGAGTTTATGGAAATATAGATAATGAAAAAATAAGACAAGAATTTCCATTAAATCAATACATGGAGTTTGGGACCCACAAAGTTCTAATGACTCATATTGGAGGTAACCCATACAATTATTACAAAAACTGTAAACAAGAAATTGAAAAATTCAAGCCAACCATTTTTGTTTGTGGACACTCTCATATATGTAAAGTGATTTACGATAAAAAATACAATATGCTATACATAAACCCAGGAGCAGCAGGGAATGTAGGATTTCATAAAGTAAGAACAATAATTAGGTTTGAACTCCATTTAGAAACCATAAAAAATTTGGAAGTAATAGAATTAAAAAAAAGAAGCGATTTATCTAAGTCTATCCAACGAATTAACTAATTTCTCATCTTTCTTAATGGCTCTATTGGCTAGAAAAATAATTGGTAAAGAAGCTACTAAAAGATACATGCTAAAAGTGTAATTTATTGTTTGTAAAGAATTATTTTCATTTCCTGATAAAAATTCTTCGGCACTTGACACTTCTAAGAACATATATATTAGAGTAATTAAAACAAAAAAATAAGAAAGCATACCATATCTTAACTGTTTTTGTCTTTTCCTAAAATTAACCAACATTAAGATTCCAAAAGCAACAGCCACTAAATAACCAGAATAAAATGGATAAACTTTAAATCCTTTCAAGGAAGATTGACTTTGCCACCCTGTTGGATAAAAGTTATAAGTAGATTGATCTTCTAAAACTATGCTGGCAAATTGCAGAAAAGAGGCAGCAAACAAGACAGCGCAAAATAATATTATATAGATAGTTTGTATTCTTTGTAACATAAAATGTAAAAATTAAGATTTAAATAAATTATTTAATTGTAAAAATAGTTATTAAGATCAATGGAAAAAATTTTTTTAAATAAGATACTTTATTATATTTGACATGTCTATCGACAATATTCCACTTTATTTCTTAAGAAAAATTTAAAAAATAATTTATCCTTTTAAAACCAATCTTATATAGATGTACGATATTGAAAAATTAAATAATAAAAAAGTTAATGAACTTCGAGAAATTGCAGAAAAATTAAATATCTCCAAAGCTGACAAACTTAAAAAACAAGAGTTAGTATATAAAATACTTGACGAACAAGCTCTAAAACCATCGTCGGAAAACCACAAAAAAGAAACTAATACATCAAAAATAGAAACTAGTAACGCTACTGTAAAAAAACCTGAAAGAATAACTGAGCCTAGAAAAAAGCCTATTCACTCTAACGATAGAAATAAGGACAGAAACAACGATAAAAACAACGATAGGATTAGGGACAGAAACAACGATAGGAATAGGGACAGAAACAACGATAGGAATAAGGATAGAAATAACGAAAGAAATAATAAACGTGAAGATTACGAATACGATTTTGCAGGAATTATAATTAGCGAAGGTGTTTTAGAACTAATGCAAGATGGCTACGGATTTTTAAGATCAGCTGATTATCATTATTTATCCTCCCCAGATGATGTTTATGTTTCTCAATCTCAAGTTAAATTTTTTGGGCTAAAAACTGGAGATACTATTAAAGGAATCGTAAGACCACCTAAATATGGTGAAAGATACTTCCCATTGGTAGAAGTTAATAAGATTAACGGAAGAGATCCTGAATATATTAGGGACAGAGTTCCTTTTGAATCTCTAACTCCTTTATTTCCATCTGAAAAATTTAATTTAACTGGACACAGCCAAGAATCTATTTCTACTAGAGTTATGGATTTGTTTTCTCCTATTGGAAAAGGACAAAGGGGAATGATTGTTGCCCAACCTAAAACTGGAAAAACTGTCTTACTTAAAGATGTAGCAAATGCAATTGCTGCTAATCATCCAGAGACCTATTTAATGGTTTTATTAATTGATGAGAGACCAGAAGAGGTTACAGATATGCAAAGAAGTGTAAAAGCAGAAGTAATTGCCTCTACATTTGATGAACCAGCAGACAGACATGTAAAAGTAGCCAACATAGTTCTACAAAAAGCTAAAAGATTGGTAGAGTGTGGTCATGATGTTTGTATTCTTTTAGATTCAATTACAAGACTTGCTAGAGCATACAATACAGTTATGCCAGCCTCAGGAAAAGTATTAACTGGAGGTGTTGATGCTAACGCACTTCATAAACCAAAAAGATTTTTTGGAGCAGCCAGAAAAATAGAAAATGGAGGATCACTGACTATTTTAGCAACAGCACTTACAGAAACTGGTTCTAAGATGGATGAAGTGATTTTTGAAGAGTTTAAAGGAACTGGAAATATGGAATTACAATTGGATAGAAAAATATCTAATAGAAGAATTTTCCCAGCCATAGACATACTTACATCTGGAACAAGAAGAGAAGATTTATTAATGGATAAAGAAACCTTACAAAGAGTTTGGATTCTTAGAAAACATTTAGCAGATATGAATCCTGTAGAAGCTATGGAATTTATAAAAGATAGACTCAGATCTTCTAAATCGAACGAGGAGTTCTTGGTATCTATGAATGGATAATGTATAAGTACATAAAAACTTCTTTTATTGCCATTATAATTTCGCTAGTATTTGAATTAATAATTCATCAATCTAATCTCGAAATTGATTTTCAATTGAGCTTTATATGCTTTGTTTTTCATTCCTTAAATCTAATTATAGCCATTGTATTAACTGTAAATTATCAAAACCCAACAATATCTAGAATAGATAACTTAAAAAAGGGAATTTTAATAAGCATTGTATTCTCCTTATCCATAAGTTTTTATTTCTACAGTTACCACAAGTGGATAAATCCGGAGTTTTTAGAAAACAAAAAACAATTACTAATCGAACTATCGGAAAATCCTGAAACTTTACGACAAGCGAAACTGAATATAAATTCAAATCCAGACTTTTACAATGGGAAATCTGCACAAGACCTGTTAGAAATGCAACAAGAGAACATCAATGATATATTAAAACCAGGAAAAGTATTTCCAATTAGTTTGTTCTCATTTTTGTTTTTGGGGATGATATCTACCTTAATAATAAGTCTTTTAACAAATTTATTTCAAAAGAAAACTTAAATTATTTTATTGGCTATACTATCGAAATTTAAGCCGTCAAAATTACCACTGCTCATCATTAAAAGATTAGAATTATCCCAATTTTCTGAAAATAATTGATTTTGTAAATCAGCAGATGAAGTAAAAACTTTAACATTAGGAGTTCCAAAAGCATTATAAACGTCTTGCTCTGTAATATTGTCAAGTCTTTTATGCTTAATTGTTTCAATATTGTAATAAACATAAGCTATATCTGCTGCAAGCATACTTTTAAAATATAATTTTAGAAACTCTGCGTTCAAACTACTAAAAGTATGTAACTCCATGCAGGCTACTAATTTTCTTTCTGGAAATTGATTTTTTAATGCATTGGTTGTTGCCTTTAATTTTGATGGTGAATGCGCAAAATCCTTATAAAATGCTGAGTAACCATTGGCCTTTACCAATTCCATTCTTTTAGATGCTCCTTTAAAATCTGATACAGATTGATAAAAGTTAATTTTATCAATTCCGATTTTCTCACATACTAACTGAGCAGCTTTTAAATTTTGAAGATTATGAACTCCAAAAATTTCTATTGGATATCTGTTATTTTGCTCACCTATTAGAAAAGTATTGGATTTTTCTATTATATGATTATGAGTACTGTAGGGAATTAATTGGCATAAATAGGTATTTGAATTGACCATATCATTAAGGGTTTGATCTTCTTCACAATAAATTAAAGCTCCTTCATCTTGGATACTTTCAGCAAAAATATGGAATTGTTTTATGTAGTTTTCAAATGTTGTAAAAACATTGATGTGATCCCAAGCAATTCCACTTATTACAGCAATATTTGGTCTATAAAGATGGAATTTAGGTCTTCTATCAATTGGAGAAGATAGATATTCATCTCCTTCAATAATCGCTATTTTAGAAGAGTTGGATAATTTAACCATACAATCAAAACCTTCAAGTTGGGCTCCAACCATAAAGTTATGGTCTATATTGTTTTTATTCAAAACATGAAGAATCATACTAGTAATTGAAGTCTTTCCATGGCTACCACCAATCACAACTCTTAGCTGATTTTTAGTTTGCTCATAAATAAATTCAGGATAAGAAAAAACTGGAATTTGGAGTTCTTTTGCTTTTAATAGTTCAGGATTATCAATTCTAGCGTGCATTCCAAGAATTATGGTATCTATCTTGTTATTTATAAGAGCTGGATTCCAGCCAATTTTTTTTGGCAATAATCCATATTTTTCTAATCTTTCTTTGGATGGACTAAAGATCTCATCGTCAGAGCCTGTCACCAATTCTCCCTTTAAATAAAGTGCAATTGCTAAATTATGCATAGCACTACCTCCAATAGCTATAAAATGAAAATGCATTAAATAATTTAATCAAAAATGTAATAAATTAAAACATGAAGTTGGAAAACTTGGATAATTTATAAACACTAGACCATTAAAATTGAATTATATTTATAATAAAAAAATTGGAAATTCCTCTTGTACCACTTGCTGAAAGAATAAGACCAAAAGATTTTGAAAATTTTATTGGTCAAAGTCATTTAATTGGGCCAAATGGACCAATTAAGAAAGCTGTAATTAATGGTGCTGTTCCCTCCATGATTTTATGGGGACCTCCGGGTGTTGGCAAAACTACATTAGCTGAAATTATAGCCAATGAACTGGATAGACCTTTTTATTCTCTATCTGCTATTAGTTCCGGGGTGAAAGACATTAGAAACATCATCGATAATGTAAAAAATCAAGGGATATTTGGTAAAAGAAATGCGCTACTATTTATAGATGAAATTCACAGATTTAGCAAATCTCAACAAGACGCTCTGCTTTCTGCTGTAGAAAAAGGGCAGATAACTTTAATTGGAGCTACTACTGAAAATCCATCTTTTGAAGTCATTCCAGCATTAAGGTCGAGATCTCAAGTATTTGTATTAAAAAATCATAGCAAAGAAGATTTAGTAAAGTTTTTAAATCTGGCATTGTTGGATTCAGTAATTGAAAAGAAAAAACCAGTTCTTAAAGAAACTGAAGCTCTTCTAAGAATTTCTGGTGGAGATGCAAGAAAATTACTGAATGCTTTTGAACTGGTAGTCTTAAATCTAGATAAAAATACAGTTGAAATAACCAATGAACTAGTGCAAGAATCTATACAACAAAATATAGCTCAATACGATAAAAAAGGGGAAATGCACTACGATATTATTTCTGCATTCATAAAATCAATTCGTGGAAGTGACCCAAATGCAGCAGTTTATTGGTTGGCCAGGATGGTAGAAGGAAATGAAGATCCAAAATTTATTGCTCGAAGATTAATTATTTCTGCTGCAGAAGATATTGGCTTGGCTAACCCAACAGCATTGGTAATGGCAAATAATTGTTTTGATGCTCTTCAAAAAATTGGATGGCCAGAAGGGAGAATTGTTCTCTCACAATGTGCAATTTATTTAGCTCTTTCTCCTAAAAGTAATTCGGTATATTTAGCAATAAATAAAGCCCAATCCATCGTTAGAGAAAAAGGAGATTCTAGTATTCCTTTATCGCTTAGAAACGCACCTACTAAACTTATGAAAGAGTTAGATTATGGAAAAGGCTATTTATATAGCCATGACAATTTAGACAAACTCCACTTGCAAGAATTTCTTCCAGATGAAATAATAGGAACTTCCATATATAAACCAAAGCAAAATAAAAAAGAAATAGAGTACGATAAGCTAATAGAAAAAATTTGGAAAGGGAAATACCAATGATTAAAACAAAGATCTAATATATTGAATTTACTAATTTTAGTTCGTGAAAAATTTATATTTCATTTTAATAATAGCAACCATCATTTCCAGCTGTAAAAAAAACAGAAACTCAGTTTCATGGAATACGTTTTATAAGTTGCCAATATCTTCTGACACATTAAATCTAAAAAGCTTTATAAATGAGGATAAGCTTTATTTAAATGAAGATGGAACCTATCTATCTTTTAAAGACACATTTGAATTATATAAGATAGGAATAGATATTATTGACCAAAGTATTCAATTAGATTTTGTTGATAGCATAAAAATTCCTAGTATACTTTCTGGAATACAATTTTCCCCAGGATTTCAAATTCCCTTTCAGTTTACGGAAAGTCATTTTTTTGATTTCAATTCTATCAAACTGAAAGAATTACATTTTGAGTCTTTGATTTTTAATTATACTGTTGAAAGTAGTATTGATGGAAAAATAGATCTCAACTTATCTATATTAGATGCTTTTAATCCAATTGGCAATAATTTTAACGCACTTATATCAACTCCAATTTCTCAAGGAGTTTCTACAGGGAAATTAAACTTAGATGGCTTTAAATTTGATTTAACTAAAGGTAGTACTGCATTTAACCATATTTCAACCCAGTTTACAATTGGAATATCTTCCGAAAATCTCCAAGATTTAGTATTTCAAAACACCGATTATATTTTAATTAAATTTGAAATATCTTCCTTAAAAATTGCTTCTGCTCTAGGTTATTTAGGTAGTGAAAATATTGTAGATACTACTGAAATTAAAATTCCATTCATGGAAAATTTAAATTCAAAAAACTTTGAAATAAATGACTCTGAATTTGAACTATTAATTAAAAACGGAATTGGTATAGATGCTCAATTAAAATTAAATAAAATTGAGTTTAAAAAAGAAAACCAATTTCAAGCTTTAGACCATCTATCGGTGAATCAAAATATCAATATCAATAGAGCTTTAGACTTAGAACACGATTTTCAATACAGTGTTACGGAAATAAATTTCAATAATAGCAACTCAAATCTTCCCCAAATAATGTCTATTTTTCCAGAGAAAGTTAATATCGACTACCAACTACTTACAAACCCACTGGGAAATCAGTCTGGGTACAATGACTTTATATATCAACAACATCCACTTTCTTTAGATCTTTCAGTAGATATTCCATTAAATCAAAATCTAGATTCTATTGTGTTTTTAGATACTTTAAATTATGAATTACCAAAAAATATAATTATTAGCGATGTGTTGATAAAATTGGATTTCAACAATGGATTTCCTTGGAAATGTTGTGCCAATTTAAACCTTATCTCAGGCGAAAGTCTAAACTCTGCCCCTATATGCATCAATCATTGTCAAGTTGACAATTTAGGAAACTTCATTCAGGCAACAAACTCAAAAAATGAACTGGATTTGGAAAATGATTTACTAATTGAACTTCAAAATAACAATAGGATAATATTAGAACTAGTAATTTCTAGTCCTGACTCTACAAACTATTTTCCAATTCTCGAAAATCAGAACTTTTATTATAGTATAAATATGGATGTAAATTCAAAAATTAACTTGAATTGAAATATTTAACCATTTTATTTTTAATATTAACCCAGATTAATTGTTATTCTCTAAACAGAGATTCTGTTACAAAAAAAACAACCAAGGTTGAATTAATTAGTTCGTTTTATGGTTCTGTTGGCTCTACCCATTTACCAGTCAATTTTTTCAATAAAATATACTTTGGCGGATTTATTGATGAAAATGAAAAAGGAAATTCTTATTCCATTGTTAAAAATCAAAGATCAGGTTTCGAAGCAGACATGGATTTTGGAGTGAATATTTACCAAGAAAATAATGAACTAAAGGGATGGTATTTTTCTATTCAAAATAAAATTAGTGTAGCAGGAAAATATCAACAAGGATTATACGATTTGATTTTTAGGGGGAATGAAGCCTTAAATCAACAAATTTCTATAGGAAATACTAATTTTCATTTTAGAAATCACCAACTATTTAATTTTGGTAAGTTTTATGAAAATTTCTCTTTTGGGTTGGTGATTGGTAATATTCTTCAAGAATACAATGGAAGTTTTGGAGAAAATGATTTTATTGATTTCAACTATAACTACAATTGGAGTGTAGTTGTAAATCCAAATATTTCTTTTGTTAGGAACGCAAATAATTCTTTTAAAAAAAATGGAAATAGTCTTGGATTAAATTTTAAAATAAAAGATGATTTTAAGACCACTAATTTACATTATGAAATAGAAGTAAAAAATTTAGGAGTAATGCTTCTTCACAGCAATGTTGAAACTATTAATTACGACACATCATTTTCTTTTTCTGGATTTTCATTTGATCAAATAACCAATATTACCAATTTGGCTAGTGAAATTTCTACTCCATTTCAACCATATAATTCTAATATGAGAATTATCTCTACTACTCCATTTGAAGTTAAATTCAATATTGTAAAATCAATAAATAATTTAGAACTATTTGCAGGATCATTTTATAGAAACAATTCACAGTATTTACCTAAATCCTACATTGGATTTAATT
>PAST01000006.1 GCA_002713405.1 Crocinitomicaceae bacterium
ATAGATCTTTTTGGAGATCTAGTTAGTATAACATTATACCAATTTTTAGCAAAATCTACCATTTGACCATTTAAGTGATGGGTCATGTTTTTTATAAAAAGAAACTCTTTGTTATAGAGTTCATTTAATTCTTGTAAAACCTTATTAAAATTTGAAGATTGGCTTTTTAGTATCTCTTTTTTCCCTGGATGTAAAGTGCTTGGATTTACATTATTTAAATAATAAGCATAGAAAGGTTCGTCTACTACTTTCGTCTCTTCTCTTTGTGCAAAAGAATACATCATTGCAGTAGATATATTTCTTGGACTAGCCCACAAACAAATTATTTTACTCATTAGATTTGACTTTCAACCAGCGATTGATAATGTTTTTCTAAAGTCGCTGAGAATTCAATATTTGAATTGTTCTCGATAAGTTTTCCATCTACAGAAATTACAGGCGTTACTCCACCAAAGGTTCCAGTAACAAATGCCTCATCAGCAGCATAAACATCAAAAAGAGAAAAATTGGTTTCTCTAACTTCAATATTAATGCTTTTACAAACATCTATTATTTTTTGTCTGGTAATTCCATTCATACAATACTTGCCAGTAGAAGTATAGACAATTCCATTTTTAACAATAAAAAAGTTAGTTGAATTGCAAGTGGAAACAAAACCATTAATATCTAACATCAAAGCTTCATCTGCACCTGCTTCAATAGCCTGAATCAAAGCCTGAACTTCATGTAACTTACTGTGACAATTCAGTTTAGGATCTAAATAATCTGGAGACCCTCTTCTTATAGTTGAAGTGAAAAGTTTAATTCCCTTATTTTTTGAACTAGGATCTGCAGTCTTGTATTCTGGAATAATTACCAAATTAGGACCACTAATGGTAAGTCTTGGGTCTTGAGAAGGAGTTTTCTTAATGCCCCGTGTCACCATTATCCTAACATGTACACCATCTTGCATCCGGTTAGTTTCTAAAACCTTTTCTACAATAGATTTTAATTCTAATTTAGAATATGGTAGTTTTATTCCTGTTGCTTTGGCAGCAGACCACAATCTAGAAAAATGATCGTCTAAAAAAACAAGTGTTCCTTTATTTAGTCTTACAGCTTCCCATATTCCATCTCCTACTAAATACCCACTGTCAAAAACACTTATTTTGGCATCATTTCTATTTAAAAACTCTCCATTTACATATATTTTAATATTGTTATTTCTATCGTCTTGAATTGCATTATGAGTTCCGTGAACCATTATTTTTTATTTACTAAATAAATATAAGTTTATTAAACAATTTTTCTTGTACTAAAATTATCTAAATATATTCGTTAAATATAATGATTAACAATTTTCAAAATATATTTGGAATAACCAAACCTATTCTAATTGCAGGTCCTTGTAGTGCAGAATCTGAAAAACAAACTTTAGAAACTGCTCACAAATTGAAAAAATACAAGAATTTAATTTTCAGAGCTGGAATCTGGAAACCTAGAACAAGACCCAACAGTTTTGAAGGGATTGGTTCTAAAGGACTTCAATGGTTACAAAAAGTAAAAGAAGAAACTGGATTAAAATGTACTGTAGAAGTTGCCAAAGCAAATCATGTAGAACTTGCTTTAAAACACGATGTGGACATATTATGGATTGGTGCTAGAACGACTGGAAATCCGTTTGCAATGCAAGAAATAGCAGATTCACTTAAAGGTTTTGATATACCAGTAATGGTTAAAAACCCGATAAATCCAGAAATAAATCTTTGGATAGGAGCCATAGAAAGACTTTTAGATAATGGTATTTATAATGTAGCTGCTATCCACAGAGGTTTTTTCACTTATAAAAACTCAAAATATAGAAACATTCCTCAGTGGCAATTAGCTCTGGATTTGAAAAGAAAGTTTCCTAAACTTTCAATGATTTGTGATCCTAGTCACATATCAGGAAATAGCAATCATATTATAGAAATTGCTCAAAAAGCAATGGATATGAGCTATGACGGTCTCATGATTGAAACCCATATCAATCCAACAAATGCGTTAAGTGACAAAAACCAACAAATTACTCCGTCAGAGTTAGAAAATATTTTAAATGATCTTGTAATTAGAAACTTTGAAACTGATGACACAGAATTTAAAGCAACTTTAAAACAACTTAGAATTCAGATAGACGATTTGGACATCGAGCTTCTTGATATACTTAAAAGAAGAATGGACTTGGTAGAAAAAATTGGTATTCATAAAAAAGAAAACGAGGTTACCATACTCCAAAATAAACGATGGATAGAAATGTTGAAATCTAGAGTAAAATATGGAGAAAAAAATGGTTTGAGTAAGCTTTTTATTCAACAATTACTCAAAGCAATTCATCAGGAATCTATTGATAAACAGAACAGTGTCATGAATAAAAAATAAAAGATGAAATATAATTTATTGCCCCATACCGATATTAAGGTTAGTAAAATATGTCTTGGAACTATGACCTATGGCCGACAAAATACAGAGTTAGAGGGTCACCAACAAATAGATTATGCTTTAGAAAGAGGAGTAAATTTCATTGACACAGCAGAAATGTATCCAGTTCCTGCAGAAGCTACTAGATATGGTAACACAGAAAGAATTATTGGAACTTGGATCAAGAAAAGTAAAAAACGAGATTCTATTGTGCTAGCCACAAAAATTGCTGGACCTGGAGATTATACTAAACACATTAGAACTACTGGATTTGAAAAAGCTGGGCTTACAGAAGCGGTAGACAAAAGTTTAGAGAGACTTCAAACAGATTATATAGACTTATATCAATTACACTGGCCAGAAAGACTTTCCAATAGATTCGGGCAAAGAGGCTTTAAATACGTAAAAGATGATAAGTGGAAAGATAATTTTAATGAAGTACTTCAAACTCTAGATAAAATAATTAAGACTGGAAAAATTCGTCATATTGGCATCTCCAATGAAAATCCTTGGGGAATAATGCGTTTTTTAGAAGAATCTAAGAACGAATTACCTAGGATAATAACTATTCAAAATCCATATTCACTTCTCAATAGACAATTCGAAATTGGAAATGCAGAAGTTTCCATCCATGAAAACGTAGGACTACTAGCTTATTCGCCTCTTGGTTGTGGTGTTCTATCAGGAAAATATATAGAGAAAAAAGATTCCCATAATAGTAGACTTAATTTATTTAAAAGATTTATAAGATACAGTAGTAATCAAAGCACAGAGGCTGCAAAACTTTATTTAGACATTGCAAAAAAGCACAACCTTTCTCTAACCTCTATGGCTTTAGCTTTTGTAAATGAACAACCATTTGTAACTAGCAATATTATTGGTGCTACTAACTTAGATCAACTTCAAGAAAATATAGATTCTATGTATGTTTCTATTAACAACAATATTATAAGAGAAATAGAAAAAGTGCACGAAATGATCCCCGATCCTGCAACTTAATTTACAAATACTTTTTTAATTAAAAAATTAGCTTAATTTCGCCAAAAAAAATTCGGAAATGGAGCTAAATTACGCTGACATACTAACCACTTTTATGGTTTTATTTGCAGTGATTGATATAATAGGAAATATTCCCATAATTATAGACTTAAGAAAGAAAGCTGGACACATTCAAAGTGAGAAGGCAAGTCTTATTGCTGGATTTATATTAATTATATTTTTATTTATTGGGGAACAGGTATTGTCTCTTATTGGACTGGATGTTCATTCTTTTGCCAGTGCAGGTTCTTTGGTAATATTTTTCATTGCTTTAGAGATGATTTTGGGAATTAAAATCTATAAAGATGAAAAGAGTCCACTAAACGCAACAGTTTTTCCCCTTGCTTTTCCACTAATAGCCGGACCTGGAAGTTTGACTACATTATTGTCTTTAAAAGCTGCTTTTAGCAATGCAAATATTATAGTTGCTATAATTATCAATATCATAGTTATTTATATTGTTTTAAAATCATCTAGCAAAATTGAAAAAGTTATCGGAGAAAATGGTATTGGAATCATTAGAAAGATATTTGGTGTAATTCTTTTGGCTATTTCTATCAAACTTTTCACAACAAATATTAAATTTCTACTATAAAAAGAATTTAAAGCCTTATTTACCCAACTATATTTTTTTATTGGCATAAAAATTGTTTATTTTAATTTTATAAAAATTTGAATTATGAAAACATTAAAAATATTATTAGTTCTATTAATAACTTCTACTCTGTTTAGCTCATGTGCTATTGTAAAACCTGGAGAAGTAGGTGTAAGACAAACATTTGGAAGATTAAGAGGAAATATTATAGATCCTGGACTTGCTATAATTAATCCACTAACAACTACTCTAGTAAAAATTCCTACAAGAACAGTCAATAGAGAAGTGAAACTAAACTTGCCATCCAAAGAAGGTTTAAATGTAAGCTCTCAAATATCCATTCTATACCATGTAAAACAAGAAAAAGCTGTGGATATTATTAATGAAGTTGGAGCAAATTTTGAAAGAGTATTAATCTTAAGCACATTTCGTTCAGCTTCAGCTGATGTTTGTGCTCAATTTTTTGCCAAGGACATGCATTCAGGTAAAAGATCTGTTATTGAAACACAAATAAAAGAGAAAATGACAAAACTTTTAGAAAATAGAGGTTTTGTAATTGAAGCAGTACTACTTAAAAGTATTACACTTCCTTCTGGTCTTTATGCAGCAATCGAAGCTAAGTTAAGAGCAGAACAGCAGGCTCAACAAATGGAATTTGTTCTATTGAAAGAGAATAGAGAGGCAGAAAGAAAAAGAATTGAAGCTGCTGGAATAAGAGATGCCCAACTTATTATTAAAGAAGGAATTTCGGAAGGAAATATAGAATGGAAAAGTTTAGAAGTTCTAAAAGAGATTGCTACTTCTTCCAATGCAAAACTTATTATTACGGACGGAAAAACACCAGTTCTAATAAATCCTGATAAATAATGGATTCCCATGTAATTGACTATAAAATACATGGTGATGATATGCAGGTTGTATCCATAGAATTAGATCCTAACGAAACAGTTATTGCAGAAGCAGGATCTATGAATTGGATGGATAGAGGCATCTCTTTTGAAACTAAAATGGGAGATGGAACAGAGCCTGACAGCGGAATAATGGGTAAATTATTTAGTGTTGGCAAAAGAGTATTAACTGGAGAATCTATTTTTCTAACCCACTTTACCAATATAGAAAGTAGTAAAAAAGAGGTAGCTTTTGCGGCTCCTTACCCAGGATCTATCATTGCGGTTAATTTAAAAGATTTAAAAGGAGAAATACTTTGCCAAAAAGATGCTTTTTTATGTGCAGCAATGGGAACAAATGTTTCTATTGCGTTTAACAAAAGAATAGGCGCAGGTTTTTTTGGTGGAGAAGGTTTTATTCTTCAAAAATTGACTGGAAATGGACTTGCTTTTCTACATGCAGGCGGAACTGTAGTAAAAAAAGAATTGAATAATCAAACTTTACTTATTGATACTGGGTGTATTGTAGCATTTACATCTGGATTAGATTACAGCATTGAAAGAGCTGGAAACTTAAAATCTATGATATTTGGAGGAGAAGGTTTGTTTTTAGCAACCGTTAAAGGAACGGGGACAGTTTATCTTCAAAGCTTGCCCTTTTCTAGAATGGCAGATAGAATTTTACAAAATGCCCCAAAAAATGGTGGTAAATCTAAAGGTGAAGGTTCCATTCTTGGCGGATTAGGCAGAATGATAGACGGAGATAACTTTAAATAATTATTGGATTCACTAACACAAATTGTTTTAGGCGCATCTGTNGGGGAAGNAGTTTTAGGTAAAAAAGTTGGAAATAAAGCTATTCTTTGGGGAGCAATAGCTGGAACCCTACCCGATTTAGATGTTTTACTCAACTACTTCACAGATGAAATCTCTGCAACACAAATGCATAGAGGTTTTTCTCACTCTATTGTTTTTGCAGTATTAATTGCTCCTTTGTTAGGATGGATTGCTAAAAAAANACATTTAAAGTTAAAAGATGTTTCTTTTAGTGATTGGACAAAATTATTTTTCTGGACTACTGTCACACACCCCTTATTAGATGCGCATACCACTTGGGGAACTCAGTTTTTTTGGCCATTTAATTACCGTTTAGCGTATCAAAATATTTTTGTAGTTGATCCTATTTATACTTTNCCTTTTCTTGGGTTTTTAATAATAGTTATGACCTTAAANAAAGAAAACCCTNGAAGATCTAAGTTTAACACTATNGGACTTTTAATAAGTTCCAGCTATTTAATACTAACCTTGATTTTTAAATGGATNTCATTTCAGGAATTNAAAGAAGGATTAGAAAGTCAGAAAATAGAATATGTTAAAATNGATTCCAAACCGTCTCCATTAAATGCAATACTTTGGTCATCCTTAATTGAAACAGANAAAGGATATAGAACTGCCTACTACTCGCTTTTTGACAAACAAGAAATCACCTATTCAAAAGAGTTTCTAAAAAACCATCATTTACTAGAACCTTATTTAAATCAAAAAGTAATAAAACAATTAATTGATATTGCTGCTGGGTGGTTCAGGATAGAAGAAAAAAATGGGAAATTACTTTTCTGGGATTTAAGATTTGGTCAGATGGGAATGGATGTAAACAATGCTACCTTTTTATGGTACTATGAACTTAATATTGATGAAACTGGAAATGTATCAGCAATTAAAAGACAACCTCCAATTAAAAATTTCAAATTGGTTTTCAAAGAATTATATGAAAGAATTAAGGGCAATTAATTTTAAAATTCTTTTTTGTTGTTACCATATTTTAACAAACAACTAAATCATAAAAAACTATATTTACATGATCATAAACAATCTATGAAAATTCGTAAAATTATAATTACCGTAATTCTATTATTATTATTAGGACTATTATTTGTGGTTGGTAGTATTAGCTATCAGTCAGGAGTTAATTATGGAGAAACCAACGCCGAGGAAATAAGAGCTTCAAAAATTAAAAATGTAAGCGCTGTAGTTTCTTCTAAATTTGTCAACGTTGAAATGGTTTCCAATCAGACCTACCCTGTGACAGTTTCAGGATCTGGAAGAGTTATGGCTGGTACCATGATTAATGTTTCCACTGAAGTTCAAGGACTATTAAACAGTCCCATTTCGCTTAAAAAAGGTACGTCGTTTAAAAAAGGAGATTTACTTTTCAGTATTAAAGATACTGACGCAAAGCTGATGCTTGCTGCTAGAAAAAGTAATTATCTTAGTCAGTGGACATCTGTTTTACCAGATTTGGCAACTGATCATTCTAAACAATACGACAAATGGTATAACTTTTTTAATTCTATTGCTGTTGATCAACCACTTGGAGAATTTCCAAAATTTACTACGTCTAAAGAAAAAAACTTTGTTATATCTAGAAAACTTTTGGCCGAATACTTGAATATTAAAAGCGACGAATATAGACTAACTAAATATTTTCAATTGGCTCCTTTCAACGGTTCTATCGTAGAGGCTTTTATTGACCAGGGTGCTATTGTAAATCCAGGAAGTCCNGTTATTCAAATAATTAGAGACGATGAACTAGAAATAGAAATTCCTCTTGCTGTAAAATACATGCAAAAAATAAAAATAGGAAGCCCTGTTANCTTAATAGAGAATGAAATTGAATTTATGGGTAAAGTAGTTCGTATAGGCAATTTTATAAATGCCAATACACAAAGTGTTCCAGTCTATGTAAAGCCGATCAACAAACTTCCATTGTACTATGGAATGTATGTAAAAGCAAAATTAGAACTTAATACTTTAGAAATGGTCTGTAAAATTCCAAGGACTGCTATTTTTGGAGAAAATAAAATCTANATAGTAAATAAAGACAGCACCATCCAAAGTACTGAAATTAATATAAGATCTNGCGACGATAGATACTANTATGTAGATAANCTTAAGGATTCTATTATTTATCTACCTCAGCCTATTGTAAATGCAAAAGACAGTATTAAAATAATTCCGATTTTTAAATAAAATGAAGAAACTTATAGCCTACTTTATAAAGTTTCCAATTTGGGCAAATGCACTAATTATTATAACTGGAATAGTTGGTCTTTTGAGTTTGTTTTTAATGCCAAAGTCATTTTTTCCGGAAATGAACCCTAACAGGGTCTACATTACTGTTTCCTACCCTGGAGCATCGCCAAAAGAAATTGAAGAAGGCATTACTACAAGAATTGAAGAGTCTCTTAATGGTATCCAAAATGTTAAAGAAATTACTTCTAAATCCTCCGAAAACATCTCTAATATAACAGTTACAGGANANGAAGGAATTGATGTAGACGAAATGCTTCAGGACGTAAAGAATGCTGTAGATGGTATTTCTCAATTTCCTGCAGGCGCTGAAAAACCAATTGTCTATGCACAAACATCTAGAGGAATGGGCGGAATGAGTAATGTTGTGGGTTTTTATTCTCTATATGGCCCAGATAATCTTTGGGAATTAAAAAAGATGGCAGAGAAAATTGAAAGAGAGTTACTTGCCTCCAAAGAAATTAGCCAAATTGAAGTTTTAGGATATCCTCCAGTGATCATAGCGGTAGATATNAGAGAGAATGATTTACTAAAATACGNNCTCAACTTCAACTTTATTTCNAATGTCATTAGAATGAGCAACATTGANCTTTCTGGAGGAAGTGTAAAGACTAATGAAGAAGAAATAATTATTCGTTCTATGAACCGGTCTACTAATCCTGAAATAGTAAAAGAGATAGTGATTTTTGCAAAACCAAACGGAGATGTAATAAAATTAAAAGANATAGCTNATGTAAAATTAGATTTCTCAGAANTTCCGATGAAAAACTATGTAAATGGAAAGCGAGGAGTAAGTTTTATTGTTAAAAAAACAGTTAATGAGGATTTAGATAAAATTGCAGATGAAATGACTTCTTACATCTCTAAATTCAATAAAAAGGAAGAAAAATTTAAAATGCGTTCTCTTTTTCAATTTGCTGATCTTTTGGACCAGCGTATTGATACTCTTTCCAATAATTTAATGATTGGGTTATTTTTAGTTTGTCTTGTATTAGGNCTGTTTTTAAGCTTAAGACTATCTCTATGGGTAGCATTTGGAATNCCTTTTTCATTCATAGGAATGATCTCATTTGGAATACTTTATGGGATGACTATAAATATGATTTCCTTATTTGGAATGATATTGGTGGTAGGAATATTAGTTGACGATGGAATTGTAATTGCAGAAAANATTTATGCGCATTTTGAACGTGGAAAATCTCCAATGAGAGCTGCTTTAGANGGGACTAGTGAAGTGATGAATGCAGTTTTNACTTCTGTTTTAACTACAGTATTTGCTTTTTCTACTTTATTATTTGTTGGTGGGGAAATGGAGATGATGGAGGAAATGGCATTTAGTGTAATTGCTTGTCTGCTGTTTTCCTTAATTGAAGCATTTTTAATATTACCGTCTCACCTGGCAAGTAAAAAGATACTTAAGCCTAACGATAGTAAGTTTAGAAAGGCTTTAAATAATGTGGTTAAATACGTTAGAGATGGCTANGGAAGAGTATTAGAAAAAATGCTACAAAGACACCGATTGCATGTCTGGGGACCTATGGGCTTCATTTTTATAATTGTTGTCTTATTTAACTTTGGGTGGATAAGGTGGACATTCTTTCCAAGTATTCCTTTCGATAGCATTCTTGTTGAATTTACTTATCAACCTGGAGAAAGAGAAAATAAAACAGAAAATTTTCTTTGGTACTGTGATTCTATTGTAGAGGATTACAACCAAGAGTTAATTAAAAGATACAACGACACAATTATAACNTACAAGTCTGTTAGTGTTGGTAATACAGAGAACTTAGGGGAATATGGTTCTCATGTCGGTTCTATTAGAATTTCTGTCAAAGAAAATAACCATATTTCTACTATTGATATGTCTAATGAATTAAGAGTGAAATTCCCCGAAGATTCCATTAGACTATTGGAAAAATTTACGGTTGGTGGTCAGCAAAGGTTTGGAAAAGAAGTATCTATTTCTTTACAAAGTGAAGAAAGTAAAGAACTTGAAACAGCAGCAAACTGGATGAAAGATCAAATAGNTGGTTTCCCTGAAGTAAAGAGCGTTTTAGACAATAGTGGAATTGGCAATAGAGAATTACATCTTGAACTCAAATCCAAAGCTTACCTACTAGGATTAAATGAAATGGCAATTTCTAATCAAATTAGACAGGGTTTCTTTGGGCAAGAAGTACAAAGATTAATTAAAGGAAGAGATGAAATAAAGATTTGGTTGCGCTATCCATTTTCAGATAGAAACTCAATAGCAGATATTGAAAATACTAGAATCAAAACCGATTTAGGNCAAGAATTNCCACTTAAAGAATTGGCAGATTATTCAATAAAAAGAGGTAAAATAAAAATTAACCATATTGATGGAAAAAAAGAAATAAGAATAGATGCCCGTTTGGTTGATTCCGAACTATCTGGACAAGTAAATTCTCAAATTAAAAGGGAGGTTCTTCCAAAACTACTATCCATGTTTCCTAATGTTAATTACCAAATTAAAGGACAAGCAGAAAGAGCACAAGATTCTTTTGAAAGGCTTGGAATAGCGTTTTTGATTAGTATTATTTTGATAATGATGACTATTTCTTTAAACTTTAAATCCTTCTATCAAAGTAGATTAATTCTTATGGTAGTTCCAGTTGGAGTCTTCAGTGCATTATTGGGTCACGGGATTGTTGGAAAACCTTTTTCCACACTAAGTGTTTGGGGGGTGGTTGCACTTGTGGGAATTTTGGTTAACGATGCAGTAGTTATGTTAGACCAGTTTAACAAGAATTTAGTAATGGGAATGCCCATAAAAGAAGCTGTTTTGAAAGCTGGTATTTCAAGATTTAGAGCAATTATATTAACTACCATTACAACAGTTGCAGGTCTATATCCTTTAATTTTAGAAACTAGTTTCCAAGCACAATTCCTAATCCCTATGGCTATTTCAGTAGCTTATGGCGTATTATTTGGAACAATTATATTATTACTTTATTTCCCTCCACTTATATTGTATTTCAACGACATTAAAAGAACTAGGAAGTGGATATGGGAAGGTGGAGAGAATGCTCCTGATTGGAAAGATGTAGAACCAGTTTTAGAAAATCAAAAAAGAATTCAAGAATTTGATGAAAAAGATCACTAGCATATTAATTTTTTTTCCTTTTATATTTTTCTCTCAAGATTCATTAAGTTTAAGTAAAGCTATAGAAATTGGTTTGGAGAAAAACTACGATATAAGACTTACCTTAAAAAATGTTGAAATAAATAAAATATTTAATAATTGGGGTGAAGCTGGGAGATTACCACAAGTTAATATTAATGCAGGTCAAAATAATTCCATNTCTGATCAAAGAAATAATCCCATATCGTTCGCTCAATATCTTTTTCTATCCAACGATGTAAGTGGAGGATTAGCTATGAATTGGACTATTTTCAATGGCTTTGCTGTAAGAGCTAATAAGACAAAATTAGAGCAATTAGAACTGCAAAGTGAGAACACAGCAACTCTTGCTATAGAAAATACCATTCACGGGATAATTCTTGCATATTACCAAGCTAAAATGCAAAAGGAGCAACTAAATCTTTTAAACAATGTAATGACTCTTACCAAAGAAAAATTTAAGCAGCAACAAGTGAAGAGTGATTTGGGTATTGGTGTAAAGTTTGATTTGTTACAATTTGAAGGGAATTTATACACAGATAGTTCTAATAAAATTCTTCAAAATTTAGCGCAAAGAAACGCTGTAAGAAACTTAAACTTAATAATGGGTGAAGAAGTGGATAAACAGTGGGTTTTAACTTCTGAGATTAAACCTGATTTAAATATTAAAGACTTAAGTACTCTTAAAAAAGAAATGCTTTCTAACAATACTAACATAAAAAATCAATATATAAATATAGCATTAACTCAACAGGATATTTCTCTAGCAAAATCTCAATTTTACCCTGTTGTAAGTTTCAATTCTGGATTGAATTCAAGCGTAGGAGTTTTAAATACCAACGATGTTAACTCACCTATTTCAAATGCCCAAAGTAAAAACCTNAATTATTATGGGAATTTTACTTTGAANTTCAAACTCTACGATGGAGGAAAAGTAAGGAGAGGAATTAAGGCTTTAGAATTACAAAACGAAGTAGATCAGCTAANAACTTCTCAGATGACAGATNAGCTTAATTTTGAATTAACCAATGTATATGAACTTTATTTAACAAGACTTCAAATATTTGAACTAACTAAAAAAGCATTTTTTATTTCTGAAGACAATATGGACATAGCAAAACTAAAAGAAGAAAGTGGACTAATTAATTCATTTAACTTTAGAGATATCCAAATGGCTTATTTATCGGCAGGTGTTGCTTTGTCCCAAGCAAGTTATGACTTACTAGAATCTAATGCTACTCTTCTTAAAATGACTGGAAAAATTATCCAGAATAATTAAAAAAATTTAACAAGATAGTATGCATGCATACTAAATTTTAGTATATTTAAAGATGAAACCAACCGAAACAGCAGATTTCCATATAAGATGGTCTTGGTACAATATATCTAGAATGTATAATACAAAAGCAAATGAGTTTGGCGGAACAATGGCGATAGGATACACTTTATTAAATATTGATAAAGAGGGTACACCATCTATGAAGCTAGGTCCAAAAATGGGAATGGAACCAAGGAGCTTAACTAGAATGATAAAAACTCTAGAAGAAAAAGGCTGGATAGAAAAGAGAATGGACAAAAGTGATAAGAGAATGGTAAATATTCACCTTACAGAAACTGGAAAAAAAATGAGAAACTTTTCAAGAAGTTCTGTTATAAAATTCAACAAGACCATCCAAGAAAAAATTAACAACAGTGAACTAAACACATGTTTTAAAGTTCTAGGTGAAATCAACCAACTTATAGACAACAATAAAATATTTTAAAAAATGATTAAAAACATAAAAAAAGTAGCTGTATTAGGTTCTGGAATTATGGGTTCAGGGATAGCTTGNCATCTTGCCAATGTAGATATGGAAGTTCTCTTATTGGATATGGTGCCAGAAGATAAACTTTCTGAAAAAAATAAAAAATCTAGAAATAGCTTGGTAGATTTGTCTTTATTAAGCTCTGTAAATTCCAAACCTTCTCCACTTTTTACAAAATCAAAATTAAAAAACATTACTACAGGTAATTTTACAGATGATTTTGAAAAAATAAAACATTACGACTGGATAATAGAGGTTGTGGTAGAAAGGTTAGATATAAAAAAAGTCATTTTTGAAAAAGTAGATCAGTTCCGAAAAGAAGGAACTTTAGTTTCTAGCAATACATCCGGGATTCCTATCAATGACATGCTAGAAAACAGATCTGAAGATTTTAAAAATCATTTTTTTGGAAGTCATTTTTTCAATCCAGTTAGATACTTGCGATTACTAGAAATAATACCTACAAACCACACCAAAAAAGAAATCATAGACTTCATGATAGATTTTGGTGAAAAAATATTGGGAAAAAGTTCTGTTTTATGCAAAGACACCCCGGGTTTTATAGCCAATAGAATTGGTGTATTTGCCATTCAGGAACTATTCCATATGGTGAAAGAAATGAAACTATCTGTAGGGGAAGTAGATTTACTAACAGGACCTATTATGGGTCGTGCAAAGTCGGGTACTTTTAGAACATGTGATGTGGTAGGCTTGGATACGTTGGTTCACGTTGCAAATGGATTAAAAATAAATTGTCCAAAAGACGAAAGAAACAAGGTATTTGACATTCCAGACTTTGTAAAAAAGATGAGAGAAAATAATTGGCTTGGCAGTAAATCTGGCCAAGGATTTTATAAAAAATCTAAGGACGAAAATGGAAAAAGAAATATTCTAGAACTTGACCTCTCCACACTAGAATACTCAAAGAAACAAAATTCAAAATTTGAAACTATTTCCAAAGCCAAAAAAATAGAAAATTTACCAGATAGAATGAAAGTTCTATTTAATGGAAAAGACCGAGCTGGTGAATTTTATAGAAAAATATTTGCGGGGTTATTTAGTTACTCTGCTTGTAGAATTCCTAAAATATCTAAGGATATATTTTTATTAGACGAAGCCCTGAAAGCAGGTTTTGGTTGGGAAATGGGACCATTTGAAATGTGGGATTCTGTTGGTTTCATTGAAGGTTTAGATATAATTAAAAAACTTGGTCTTAAAACACCTAATTGGATAGAAAAAATTGAAAAGAATATTGACTTTAGTTTTTATAACTTAAAAAAAGGAGATAAATACTGCTACGATATTAAAACTGAGAAACAATTAATTATTCCTGGATTAGAGAATATAATATCTCTTAAAAGTTTAGACAAGAGCTCTTTAGTATGGGGAAATAAAGAAGCTTCTATATTAGAAATTGGCGATGGAATTATCAATGTTTCTTTTCATTCGAAAATGAATACCATAGGTAGTGAAATATTACAGACATTGAACCATGCTATTGATCTGGCTGAAGCTGGCGAATACAAAGGAATTGTTATAGCAAATGAAGGAGCTAATTTTTCAGCTGGAGCCAATGTTGGTATTCTATTTATGCTCGCTGCCGAGCAAGAGTATGAAGAACTTGAATTGGCTGTAAAAGAATTTCAAAATACGACAATGAGACTTAGGTACTCTTCAATTCCAGTTGTTGCAGCTCCACATGGTATGACACTAGGTGGTGGTTGTGAAATATGTCTGCATGCCGATAAAGTTATTGCCCATTCAGAAACTTATATGGGATTGGTTGAATTTGGAGTTGGGCTTATTCCTGGCGGTGGTGGAACCAAAGAAATGGCGCTTAGATTCTCCGATGGATTAAAACAAGGTGATATGAGAATTAATAGATTTAGAGATAACTTTTTAAACATTGGTCAAGCCAAAGTTTCTAGCTCAGCTTCAGAAGCCATAGAATTGGGTTTTTTGAGAAAAGGAATTGATGAAGTAATAATTTCAAGAAAAAATCAAATAGCATATGCTAAGGAAATTTGTCTTAATCTTTATGAAAAAGGATANGTCCAAAAAAATATGCGTAAAGATATTACAGTTCTAGGGCAAGAAGGACTAGGAATAGTTTATGCTGGAGCAAATTCTATGAAGTCTGGTAACTACATTTCAGAACACGATCAAGTTATTTCAGAAAAATTAGGCTATGTTCTAGCAGGTGGAGATTTATCTCAACTTACCGAAGTATCCGAAAAATATTTACTGGACATAGAGAGAAGAGCGTTCTTAGAATTATGTTCTGAGAAAAAGACTCTNGAAAGAATACAAAGTTTGTTACAAACAGGNAAAATTTTAAGAAATTAATAGTCATAAGTTATGAAAACAGCATACATAGTAGGTGGATATAGATCGGCCGTTGGAAAATCTGGTAAAGGAGTTTTTAGATTTACTAGACCAGATGAAATGGGTAAACAAGTTGTCCAATACTTATTAAAAGATTTTCCAGAATTAGATTNTAATAGAATAGACGACATCATAGTTGGAAATGCAACTCCGGAAGCAGAACAAGGGCTAAACTTAGCCAGAATGATTTCACTTATGGGGTTAAATACAGANAAAGTTCCTGGNATGACCATCAATAGATATTGTTCTTCGGGACTTCAGAGCATAGCTCTTGCAAAGTATCAAATTGAGTCTGGAGCAGCACACTGTATAATTGCTGGAGGCGTAGAGTGTATGTCTCCNATTCCNTTTGGAGGATGGAGAATAGTTCCCCACCATAAAGTAAGTAAAGAGAATCCAGAATGGTATTGGGGAATGGGACTTACAGCAGAAGAAGTAGCAAAAAGNTTTAAAATCAGTAGAGAATCTCAAGACGAGTTTGCATTAAAGTCTCATTTAAAAGCAATATCTGCTATTGAAAACGGTCGATTTGAAAGCCAGATAGCTCCCATAGAAATCAATCATATTTTTTTGGATGAAGAAGAAAAGAGACAGGAAAAAAAATACTTTGCTAAAATAGATGAAGGACCAAGAAAAAACTCAAATATTGAATCCCTNAAAAAATTAAGACCTGTATTTAAAAATGGAGGAACTGTAACAGCAGGAAATTCCTCCCAAACATCNGATGGAGCAGCGTTTGTAATGGTAATGTCTGAAGAAATGGTCAAAGAAATGAATATAGAACCTATTGCTAGACTAATTAGTTATAAGGTTATTGGACTAGCTCCAGAAATAATGGGCGTTGGTCCATTNTACGCAATTCCAGAAGCATTAAAGCACGCAGGAATGAAACTAGGAGATCTTGAGCAAATAGAACTAAATGAAGCATTTGCTTCTCAATCAGTAGCTATAATAAAAGAATTAGGACTCAATCCAGAAATAGTTAACGTAAATGGAGGAGCAATCGCTTTGGGACATCCTTTAGGATCTACTGGTGCAAAACTNAGTGTTCAATTGCTAAATGAAATGAGGTTAAGAAAACAAAAAATTGGNGCAGTTACCATGTGTGTAGGTACAGGTCAAGGGGCTTGTGGAATATTTGAACTTTTAAACTAAATATATACAAATGGAAATAAAAGAAAAAGATAAGACAGAAGTNCTTAAAGGAGGCGAATTCTTNGTTAAAGAAACCNATGCAAATGACGTTTTTATAAGAGAAGANTTTGGAGAAGAACAAATGATGATGTTGAACGCNACTGAAGAATTTTCAAAAATTGAAATTATACCAAACTTAATGCGNTTTGAAGAAAAAGATTATGCACTAGTAGAAAGTTTAATGCGAAAAGCAGGTCAATTGGGTCTATTAGCAGTAAGTGTCCCTGAAAAATACCAAGGCCTTGGAATGGGTTTTAATACGGGAATGCTAATTTGTGAAGAAATATCTAGTATAACCGGGTCCATGGCTACTGCTTTTGGAGCCCATACAGGAATTGGAACACTTCCTATATTACTTTATGGAAACGAAGAACAAAAGAATTACTATTTACCAAAAATATCTTCAGGAGAATGGATTTCTTGTTACAACCTTACAGAGCCAGATGCAGGGTCAGACGCAAACTCTGGAAAGACAAAAGCTGTCTTGAGTTCAGATGGTGAAAATTATGAAATAACAGGTCAAAAAATATGGATTTCCAATGCTGGTTTTGCTCATGTATTTATAGTATTTGCAAGAATTGAAGATGACAAAAATATTACTGGATTTGTTTTTGAAAAAGACAAAGTTGAAGGATTAACACTAAATCCAGAAGAGGCAAAACTAGGTATTAGATCTTCTTCTACTAGACAAGTATTCTACAATAAAGTTAAAGTCCCAAAATCGGCAATGTTGGGCAAAAGAGGGGAAGGATTTAAAATTGCCATGAATTCATTAAACGTAGGAAGAATAAAATTAGGAATTGCAGTTACGGGTGCTTCTAAAAAAGTAATTAACTATGCAATTGGTTATGCCAATGAACGAAAACAATTTAAAACTCCTATTTCTTCCTTTGGNGCAATTCAATTCAAACTTGCTGAAATGGCTACCAAAACTTATGTTGCAGATGCAGGAAATTACCGTTGTGGTCAAAATATTGAAGACAACATAAAAAGATTAGAGTCTGAAGGATTAGCACTTCAAGATGCAAAGCTACAAGGCGTAGAAGAATATGCTATAGAATGTGCTATTCTAAAAGTTTTTTCNTCGGAAGTAATTCAATACACATCCGACGAAGCTGTTCAAATATATGGTGGAATGGGTTTTTCTGCAGAATCTGAAGTAGAGGCATGCTACAGAGATTCTAGAATTTCAAGGATTTATGAAGGAACTAATGAAATTAACAGATTACTAATTGTTAAAATGGTATTAAAAAAAGCAGTGACTGGTGAAATTGATTTTTTTGGACCAGCTAAAAATGTAGCAAGAGAATTAATGAGTATTCCTTCTTTTGAAGAACCTTCAAANGACATTTTTAATGAATTTAAAATTGTTTTGAAAAACTTAAAAAAGATTATNCTTATGGTGGCCGGAACAGCATCTGAAAAATTAGGAAATAAAATTGGAGATGAACAAGAAGTGATGATGAATGTTTCCGAAATGATTATAGACACTTATATGTTAGAATCTGTGCTTTTAAAAACAGAGAAACTNACTTTGAAAGAAGGACCTATNAAAAANCAAGAAAGAATATCTATGTGTATTAATTTTCTTCACAGTACTATAGATAAATTTCAAAAAAATGGGAAAGAAGCTATTTTTGCACTTTCAGAAGGTGACGAACAAAAGATACTATTATTAGGATTAAAAAGATTTACTAAAGTAAAACCNGATAATTTAAAGGAACATAGAAGAGGTATCGCTAAAAAGCTAATTGAAGAAAATTTATATTGTTTCTAGAAAATTTCTAAAAGACAAAACTTGCTCCAAAAACAAAATTAACTCCCTGAAAGGAGGCATACATGTAGGAAGCATCGAAAGTATAACCTTCAGGATTATTTATTGGATCGTTAATGTTTTGATCGAAAGGATCGTTTGCTCTNAAAATNGAATATTTCGGAGGGGTGAAATTGGTAAGGTTTCTTAAGCTTATAAAGTTAGTCCAGCCATTATTATAGTTTTTAGAAANTTTGAGATTATGAATAGTATATGGAAGAGAATATTCAGGTCTAAAGTCATTTTCTAAAACTGGCAATCTTATTGGGCCATAATTAGTAGCAGAATAAACCACATCTAAATCTAATTTTTCAAACCAATAATTTACAGACCATTTAATGCTGTATTTTTCTGCTAATAGCTGATGATTTTTGACCATTTCACCTAAAGAATTTTCTTTATAATTGGATACATCTAAAAATGTTGCATTGGCAGATAATTTCAAAGGAACCTTATACATTTTNAGGAATATTTCTGAAGATATTCCTCTTGCAACAGCATATCCAGATAAGTTGGAATAAATAATTTGATTGTCGTTGGTTAAGAAATCGGGAATTATTTTGTTAGAAAANCTAGATTCAAAAACTGAGGATTCTANAGTGATTTGTAAATTATCTGCATTCCATGAATTACTTAAATTAATATTAAAATTCTTAGACTTCTCNGGTTCTAGCTCCTCTAAAAAAATGATTTCTCGAGCACCTGTTAATGCAGCATGATCTTCAGTAAAGACATTGACCACTCTAAATCCATCTCCGTAACCAATTCTTAAAGAGGACTTTTCTGTAAAATTTAATTGGTAATTTATTCTTGGCGAATTTATAAAGCCATGCTTAGAGTGAAAGTCTGTTCTCCATCCAAATAGTAGCNGCTGGTTATCCCTAAATTTAAAATTGTCTTGAACAAAAATTCCAGGAAGCCACCAGTTATCTGCTTTTAGAGTAGCTACTGTATTGTCGTTGTAACTATTGTATCTNAAAGCAAAACCAGAAAGTAAATTNTTTTTATTNCCTAANGATTTATGCCATGTTAGCTGACTAAANCCAATAATTTGTTTTGCCTCATAATCGACCAAGCCATACCATGACCTTTGATCGTGAAAACTAAAAGAATTTTGCCATTTTAAATTTTTAAGCTCTGAAAACTGGTAAAAGGAACTCGCCTCTACTCTATTTGTTAAAATAGACTCACCATAACTTGTGTTTTTTCCACGATCTTGTTCAGTAAAGTTCATTTGACCTCCCCAGCGATCTTCATTTAAATATCTTANGGTAAGATTTAAAGGATTGTCTCCATTTTTATTAAAAAATTGAAACTTATTAAAAATTGAATATCTATTTTTTAAGGATAAGTCTGTAAATCCATCCTCATTATTGTCTATTGGGTTATTGTAATTAAAGATATCTATGGATGAAAAAGCTTTAAATCTATCTTTTTCAATTAGTTTGTANACTATAGATGTCTGTAATTCTCNCCAAGNAGATATATTAAAATCCAAAGATAACTTTGGGACACAGTCTATATTTTTGGTTACCACATTAATTAATCCAGCCATTGCTTCAGAACCATAAACTGTCGAGTTAGGACCCTTAATGACTTCAACCTGATCGATAAGACTTGTGGGAATTCCCTGCAAACCATAAACGGTTGATAGCCCCCCCATAATAGGCATTCCATCAATTACAATCATAGAATAAGCTCCTTCCATACCATTGATATGAATATCTCCTGTATTACAAACCGAACAATTGAATTGTGGTCTTAAGCCAGTAATTTGATTGGTTGCTTGTACTAAACTAGGAGATGGAACAGAGTTCAAAAACTGAGCGGAATAAACAGCAGTGGGTATTGGACTTTCCTTTCTATCAATTAGCTGAAGTGTTCCACTAATTACCATTTCTTTAAGTAAATCGTTGTTTTCTTTAAGAATGAATGTAATTGTAGATGTATAATTAATATTTGAAGTATTTAACTCTACACTCTCAAAACCAACAGAAGATGCTTTTAAAACGGTTGCTGTGTTGTCAATTGTCATTTTAAAATTTCCTGTAACATCACAAACTACAGAAAGACTGTCGCTCAGGTTCATAACATGAGCAAATGGAATTGGTTTCTTTAGTTTGTCAATAACTTTTCCATTGATCTCGATCATTTGAGAAAAAGATGGAAATAGCAGCAAGATAAATGAAAAGCAAACAAAAAATCTAACCATTTTATCGAATTTACTTTAAATAAATCTAATTTTTAGTTTTGTCTAAAAAAATATTTATATAAAAAAAATATTTAAATTTGATTAAATGAATTCTCAATCCGAAGAAGATTACTTAAAAGCACTTTACCATTTGGAAATGGACTTTGATGCTGTTTCAACCAGCTCTATTGCAGAATATTTAAACATGAAACCATCTAGTGTTACCGATATGCTTAAGAAATTTGCAGAAAAGAAATTTATAAATTATCAAAAATACAAGGGAACATCTCTTACTAAAAAAGGTAAATTAACTGCTTTATCTATAATAAGGAAACATAGACTTTGGGAAACTTTTTTAGTAGAAAAACTAAGTTTTGGTTGGGACCAAGTTCACATTATTGCAGAGCAGTTAGAGCATATTAAATCCGAGGAATTAATTGAAAAATTGGATAACTTTTTAGACAACCCAAAATATGATCCTCATGGAGACCCTATCCCATGTAAGGACGGGAATATTGAAGAAATGAATCAGAAACTTCTTGTAGAACTAAAAACTTCTCAAAAAGGGATTATCACAGGTGTCAAAAAAGGTACTGCTAGTCTTTTAAACTATTTGGACAAAGAAAAAGTTAAACTTGGGGATTCTGTAAAAGTGATAGAAATTCTAGAATTTGATGGAACCTATATTGTTGAAATAAATAAGAGAAAATTAACTTTTTCAGAAAAAATTTGTCAAAACCTACTACTAGAAACTAATGATTGAAACTATTAAATTTTGGTTTATAGACCAACATCCTGTGATTCAAGCTTTGATAGCTGGATTATTTACTTGGATTGTAACTGCCATTGGTTCGGGATTGGTATTTTTTATTAATTCTTCAAATAGAAAAGTTTTAGAAATTTCTTTGGGTTTCACTGGAGGAGTAATGATAGCTGCTAGTTTTTGGTCTTTACTAGCTCCTTCCATTGAATATGCTGAAATGCAAAATGAGTTAGGTTTAAGTGAAATGCCATCTT
>PAST01000007.1 GCA_002713405.1 Crocinitomicaceae bacterium
CTCATCATAGTTTGGTGAATGGTGAAGGATAGAGGTTTACCATCTTTATTTATTACTTTCATAATATTGAATCCACCTTTAAATTCAGGATTCATATTTTTAATAGTTCTTTCATTAAGATTCCATATAGTATCTTCTTGATAAATTAGTTCAGAACCCACATCTTGTAACTCAAAATAATTTAGTACTTTATTAACGGACTTTTTATCGATTGGGTTGAAACTAGAAGTCTCAATTTTATAACTATCCGAATTTAAAGCACGTTTATTTTGGTCCAATTGAACCCATAAATATTCTAATTTATCTGGGCTATTGTTGTGATATTTTATCGTTTCTGTGCCTGTGATTTTTTGTTCTTGGTCATTTAATGTTATACTCATTTCATAGTCAGCCTCGTTCTGATAGTATTCATGTCCAGGAGCACCTGATGCAGTTCTAAAAACACTTGGTGGTGCAACTTCTTCTTTTAGTTGTTTAAATTTATTGTAGTTCAAATTCTTATTTTGAGCAAATAAAAAAGTAGGAGTTAAAACAATTATAAAAATTAATAGATATTTATTGAAAGACATAAGATTTTTTATTTTTATTGAATATTAAATTTGATTTAATAAAGCCATTTAAATTAACAATGTTTTGCTGGTTGGGTAACCATTTGACTAACAAATCATTATTTACATGTATATGTTTTATGTTTTTTTTATATTTTCCCTCTAAGTAAATAAGTAAACTACCATCAAGTTTTATCTCATTACCAATAATTTTAAGTTCAGTTTTTGATTTCTTTTGAAAAATTGAAAAATGTTTGTCCAAATAGATTTTAATTTCATTAGAATCGTAATATTCTTTTTTTTCTTTGAATATAGATTTTATGGATTTACTCATTTCTTTTTTATATACATATTCAAAATCATGGGCGATTAGTTCTATACTAATTTCTAATTCTTGATTTTCTTTAGCCATAATTTCTGTAATTGACACATGTGTTTCGTGTTCTGATGGCGTAATAAAATGGGTTAATAATATTAAAAATATATTTAAATAAATTTGCATTTACTTTAACGTTATATCGATATTTTATGGACTCTTTTTAACTTGAAAGCGTAATTTTTAGACTTTAATTTGTCAATTTTCTGATTGTCGTTAAATATAAATTTATCTACGATATAAATCTTCTTAGGTTGAATCTTTTTGTCTTTTATTAAATTAATTGATTCTATTAATAAATCTATTTTTATCTTCTTTAAAGCAATTAAGATAATTTCTTCGCCAAATTTATCATTTTTAATTTTGTCTATGAAGAAATTATTGTCTCCTAAAGATTTTAAAATTTTATTTTCAACTTCATCAGGATTTATTTTTAGCCCTCCAGAGTTAATGATAGTATCGGTTCTATTTAAAAACAGAAACTCTTTATTACTTAAAATCTTCACTTTATCATTAGTAACTAAATTTTCAATATCTAATTCTTTAGAATTTATAATTAATTGATTTTTATTATTTGCTCCAACTTTAACACCTTTTAGACACTTATAAGGAGTTTTAATTGTACAGTTTTTAAGACTTCTTAAAGCAATATGAGAAATTGTTTCTGTCATGCCATAAGTTTGAAAGCAATTGGTAGTAAGGTTTTGAATTTTAGAGATTAAGTTTTCAGAAACCAATCCTCCTCCAATTATAGCCAGTTTAATTTTCTTAAAAATATGTTTCTTCTCCAAAAGATAGTTTAATTGTAACGTAGTAAGTGCAATAAAATCTATCTCTGTGTCTAGTTGATTAATTGGATTTACAGATGGCTTATATAACACTATTTTACTTTTGGATAGTATTGCTCTTATCAACATCATTTTCCCTCCTATATATTTCATAGGTAAACAATTTAGAAAGGTAGAATTATCCTTAATATCAAAATAGCCCAATGTGTTTTTTGCACTAGCTATCATTTGATTTTTATAAATATTTATCTTTTTTGGATTTCCTGTAGAACCAGAAGTATGGACGGTGATTTTATCCTCTCTAGAATTCCAAAACGATAACAACTTATGAATTTCTGGATCTATTGCATCAAGAACAGCTTTATCTAGATTAAATATTTTTTTATAATCTGTAGTTATCATTTGATTTTTTCAAAATCTGACATATTCCATGTTTTATTTTCGTTATAAAAAATATTTTCACCTTTAATTTCTAAAGGAGATGGAATATTATTACTGAAAAGTTGTCCAGTTCCCAAACCTTGCGGGAGGGTAAGTGGATAATTTGCACAAAACTGGGCGATGGCACTTAAACCTACATTAGATTCAAGAGCAGATGTGACCCACCAATTAATATGATTTTCTTCAGCAATAGTTATCCATTTTTTGGTTGCCTCAAATCCTCCAATAAGAGTGGGTTTTAAAACAAGATATTGAGGTGAAATATATTTAATAAACTCATTTTTTTCTTTTTTTAATTGTATTAATTCCTCATCTAATGCAATTGGAATTGGAGATTTTTCGCATATTTCTTTTAAGTAATCCCATTGATTTACAGCAATAGGTTGTTCTATAGAATGAATCTCTAGTTTTCCTAAAGTATCTAATTTTTGTAAAACATTTTTGGAAGAGAATGCTCCATTTGCATCCACTCTTATTTCTAATATTTTAGAACTAAATTGTTTTCTTATGTTTTTTAAAATGGAAATTTCTTCCTTAAAATCAATATATCCTATTTTTAATTTCAAACAACTAAATCCTTTTTCAATTTTAGATTTTATTTGATTTATCATAAAATCTTTATCCCCCATCCATATAAGCCCATTGATTTTTATTGGTTTTCCTTGCAAAAAGGAATTTTTGAAAATTATTCTTTTTCCACCATTTTTCAAGTCTTTTAGTGCATTTTCAATTCCAAAATTAATACTTGGAAATAAGGACAAATCAAGATTAGATAAATCATTAATAGATTCTTGTACTTTTTTTAGTTGATCCATCATTTTGTCACCTGATTCTATACTTAGTCCTTGAATTGGTCCACATTCACCTAAGCCAAAAATACTTGGGTTATCGTTATGATATATTTTAATGTACCACGTAGGTTTATTTTTTAAGATACCTCTTGAGGTTCCTCCTGGGATTATGAAATTAAGATTGTGGTAAAATATTTCAGCTGCTAACATTTGAAGTTTTTAAAACCATTAGTTATCCAACTTGCTAAATTCAGAGTTATTACTTATAAATTCTGGAATTATCTTTTTCATAAACCTTACAATCTTATCATTTTCTTGAGTTTGGATAGATTTTTCTATTTCATCAACAATTTTTACAGTTTCTTTGAAATTACTATTGGTAACTTTACCTATCAATATTTTTGGATGATGTGTTTTTGAGGTAGTTTCATTTTTGTTTAATATCTCTTCAAACATCTTTTCACCTGGTCTAAGTCCAGTGAATTTCACTTCAATATCTTTATTTACTTTCAATCCTGCTAATTGAATCATTTTATGTGCCAAATCAATTATTTTTATACTCTTTCCCATATCAAAAACATAAATTTCTCCACCATTTCCCATAGAAGATGCTTCTAAGACTAATTGGCAAGCTTCCTGTATTGTCATGAAGAATCTGGTTACTTCTGGGTGTGTGACGGTAATCGGTCCACCGTTATTTAATTGTTTTTTGAATAAAGGAATTACCGAACCGTTGCTTCCAAGAACATTTCCAAACCTGGTGATAATAAACTTTGTTTTGTGCTCCGTATTTAATGACTCACAATACATTTCTGCCAATCTTTTAGATGCTCCCATAACATTTGTTGGATTAACAGCTTTGTCACTAGAGATTAGAACAAACTTTTCAATTTCAAACTCAACTGCTAAGTCTGAAACTATTTTTGTTCCTACTAGGTTGGTTCTTACAGATTCTGAAGGATTTAGTTCCATTAATGGAACATGTTTATATGCTGCTGCATGATAGACAAGATTTGGTTGATGCGTAAGAAAAATATTTTTCATTCTTTCTTTTCTTGTAACATCTCCTATTATAATTTCAAGATTAGCTTTCAAATTCATCAAATCTTGATTTAATTCGTACAGTGGACTCTCGGCTTGATCTAAAAGAATTACTTTCTTGGGTTTTAATTTAGCTAATTGTTTTACTATTTCACTTCCAATTGATCCTGCTGCACCTGTTACTAGAATCGTTTTATTTTCTATTTCGTCTTTTGTTTTTTGATTAGAAAGTTCAATAGGTTTTCTCCCCAATAAGTCACTAATGTTAATATCTTTTATTTCTTTAGCAGAGAAGTTCCCATCGTACCAATCTTCGACAGTAGGAACTGTTTTTACTTTAATTTGATTTTCTAAGCAAAAATCAACCAAATGTTGTTTGTTTTCAAGAGAAGGGTCTTTTATGGCTATAATTACAGTACTTATTTTAAGTTTTTCAATATGCAACTTTAGGTTTTTTGGATGAATTATTTTTTTCCTATCCACCAACAAATTCTCTTTTTTTATATCATCGTCTATAAATCCCTCAATATTATAATAGCTATTATCGTCTTTTTCAAGATTTGTTTTGGTTATCATACCCATTTTACCAGAACCATAAATTAAAATATTTATTTTTTCTCCCTTTCTTTTATTTGTATTGAAAAAAATTTGTTTTATTGATAACCTTGAAAAAAGCAATAAAAACAAAGTACCTAAATATTCGATAATTATTACAGATTTTGGAAGAATTACTCTTCCATCCATAAAATTAAACTTTAGAATAGAAAGAAAACTAATTAAAATAGTACCTAAAGTAATTGTGAAAAAAATTCGATGGGCATCGTCGTTTGAAAAATGCCTAATAATTCCTTTATGAGTTTTTGCAATTATAAAACTTAAAAATCTAATGAATAGAAGGACTGGAACACCTGTAGTAAGAGTATCGTACTCTTTTACCAAAAAAAGATCGTAAAAGTCAATAAAATCAAATCTTATTAAATACGCTAGGATTAATGATAAAAAAGTTAAGGTAATATCGATTAATAATATTAATTTCTTTGGTAAATACCATCTTAGATCCATAGAGTTACAAATATAAGTTTTAGGATTATACAATTCTAAAGATTCTAAAATCATTTTTCAAAACTTATTATTGATAGTTTTTACAGGTTAAAATTAGCTCATCAATAAAAATAAATATACATTTATTTAAATTTTATTTTTGTAAATAGTTTATGTTTCTTTTTATTATTTAAATTTTGAAAAATATCCTATATCTTTCTTATGATGGAATGACTGATCCTTTAGGACAATCTCAAGTCTTACCATATATTATTAATTTGACTAAAGAAAATTATAATTTCCATTTAATTAGTTTTGAAAAGCCTGATAGATATTTTAAATATAAATCTTTGATTGAAAAAATATGTTTAGATAATAACATAAAATGGCATCCAATAAAATATACTAAAAACCCTCTATTTATTTCAACTATTTTTAATCTTTTTAAGATGAAAAAACTATCTAAAGAATTAAAAATTAAACATGGCTTTTCGCTTCTTCACTGTAGAAGCTATATTCCATCTTTAATTGGATTGAGCTTTAAAAGACTTGACGGAATTCCTTTCTTATTTGACATGAGGGGTTTTTGGGCTGACGAAAGAGTAGAAGGAGGATTGTGGAATCTCAAAAATCCAATTTATAAACTAGTTTATAAATATTTTAAAAATAAAGAAAAACAATTTTTAATTGAATCGAATCATATAATTTCATTAACCCATAATGGAAAAAAAAATATTATTAAAATACCTGGTTTCTCTAAATTGGAAAAAAAAATTTCAGTAATCCCTTGCTGTACAGATTTAAGTTTATTTAAGCCAGTTAAAAGTGACTCAAGTATTTTTACAATTGGTTATTTAGGTTCTTTAGGGACATGGTACTTAATAAAAGAAATGTTAGTTTTTTTTAAAAATTTTAAAGAAAAAATTCCCAATTCCAAATTACATTTTTTAACTAAAGATGATCCTGATATCATCTTCACTCAATGTATAGGCTTAGGAATTGAACGAAAGAATATTCTTATTGAAGAATGTGATAGAGAAGATATTCCATTTAAAACTAGAAATTGGAATTTATCATTATGTTTTATTAAGCCATCTTATAGTAAAATATTTTCTTCCCCTACTAAACAAGGCGAGCTAATGGCTATGGGGATACCAATAATATGCAACCGTGGAGTTGGTGATGTTGATTTTATAGTAGAAAAGTATAACTCTGGTTTTATTTTAAATGATATCAATAAAGTTAATTTTGATACAATTATAGATGCGAATTTTAAAAAACAAACATTAAATGAAGGTGCCAACCAATTTTTTTCACTAAATAAAGGAGTTATTTCATACAAGTATATTTATGAAAAAATATGTTAAGTTTAAATTGATTTTATAAATATTTAATTGATCCTTTGAAAAAAATTTTATTTCTTGCTCACCATCGTATTGATAGAAGTCCTGGTCAAAGATATAGGTTTGAGCAGTTTTTTGATTATTTAGAAACTAATGGTATCCAATGTTTCTTGGCTAATATTATTAATGAAGATGATGAGAAATACTTATATCATTCTAAAAATATTTTAAAAAAATTAATAGTTGGTGTTAACTCATTCTTTAGAAGATTGAAACATTTAAAAGATATTGAAAGTTTTGATTTAGTTGTTATTTATAGGGAAGTGATTCCAACAAAGTCTATTTTATTTGAAAATTATATTTCAAAAAAAAATATACCAATGGTTTATGATTTTGACGATGCAATTTGGGTTAGGGATGTTTCAGAAGTCAATAAGAATATTTCTTTTCTAAAAGATGAAAAAAAGATTGAAAAAATTATACCATTATGTAAGCATATAACTTGTGGTAATAAATATTTAGCAAATTATGCTTCAAAGTTCAATTCTAATATCACCATTATCCCATCATCCGTTGATACAGATTTATATAAGCCTATTGAAAAACAAAACAAAGATGGCATTGTGAAAATAGGATGGGTGGGTAGTCATACTACAGTTAAACATTTTGAAATGATTACAGATATTTATCTAAAATTAAAATCCAAATACCAAGACAAAATAGATTTTGTATTAATTGGTGATAAAAATTACCATCATGAAAAACTTGCAATAAATGGAGTTAAATGGGAAAATAAAATGGAAGTTGAATTATTTAATTCTTTTGATATAGGAATAATGCCTCTTCCAAATAATGAATGGACAAAAGGTAAATGTGGAATGAAAGGTATACTCTACATGTCTGTTGGAATACCCACTGTAATGTCAAATGTTGGAATGAATAAAGATATTATCGAACATGGTAAAAACGGATTTTTACCAGTTGGTGAAGAGCAGTGGATTGAAGTATTATCAAAACTGATTGAGGACAAAGAATTAAGAAAGAAAATAGGAGATGAGGGACGTCAAACTGTTCTGAAAAAATATTCTAAAAACAAAATTAAAAAGACTTATTTAGATTTGTACACTTCTTTAATGAAATAAATAAATGAAGAAAACAGCATTGTATAAAAAGCATATTGAATTAGGAGCAAAAATGGTTCCTTTTGCAGGGTATGAGATGCCAGTTCAATATTCTGGAGTTAATTCGGAACATATTAATGTTAGAGAAAATGTTGGTGTATTTGATGTTTCTCATATGGGCGAGTTTTTAGTTAAAGGAGCAAATGCATTAAAATTAATTCAAAAAATATCTAGTAACGATGCTTCGTTATTGTTTCCGGGAAGAGCTCAATATGCCTATTTCCCAAATAATAATGGAGGAATAATTGACGATATGATCACTTATATGATAGATGAAAATCATTATATGCTGGTAGTTAATGCCTCAAATATTGAAAAAGATTGGAAATGGATAAACATGCAAAATAATTNTAATGCTCAATTAGAAAATATTTCTGATAATACTTCTTTAATTGCTGTTCAAGGACCAAAAGCAACAGAACTATTACAGGAATTTACAGACATAAACCTTTCCGAAATTAAATTTTATCATTTTAAGCATGGTAGTTTTTCAGGATATAAGGACGTTATTTTCTCAGCAACTGGTTATACTGGATCTGGTGGTTTTGAGCTATATGTTCCAAACAAAATTGCAGAAGATATTTGGGATTTAATATTTGAATCTAATAGTAAATTTGGAGTTCTTCCTGCCGGACTAGCTTCTAGAGATACTTTAAGATTAGAAATGGGATATTGCTTGTATGGAAATGATATTAACGATAATACTTCTCCTATTTCTGCTGGACTTGCTTGGGTAACTAAATTTTCCAAATCATTTATAAGTGATGATTTAATTAAAAAAGACAAAGAAAAAGGAACAGAATATAAGCTAGTTGCTTTTGAATTGCTAGAAAGAGGAATTCCCAGAAAAGACTATGAAATTCANGATGTTAATGGAGTTCAGATTGGTCATGTCACGTCTGGAACAATGGGTCCTACAGTTGGAAAAGCAATTGGAATGGGCTATGTAAAATCTAATTTTTTAGAATTGGGAAATAATATATTTTTAAAAATTAGAAATAAATCTATTTCAGCCAAATTAGTTAAGTTGCCTTTTTATAAAAAAAATGATNAGTAAACCTAAAGTAGAAGTTTGCTTCACTCCAAATCTTTTTCCTTTATATGCTGAAGATTTTGAAGTTGTAGTCGTAATCGATGTTCTTAGAGCAACTTCTGCTATATGTACTGCTTTTCACCACGGAGTAGAAAAAATAATNCCTGTCAGTACTATTGAAGAAGCAAAAGAATATAAAAATAAAGGTTTCCATGTTGCTGCAGAAAGAAAAGGTAAAATTGTTGAAGGTTTCGATTATGGCAATTCCCCATTAAGTTANAGAAATGATAAGTTAAAGGGAGAAACATTAGTTCTTACTACCACTAATGGAACCAAGACAATAAATATTGCCAAGGATATAGAACATTTATTAATAGGTTCATTGTTGAATTTAAATGCAATCTGTAAATACCTTACAGATCTTAATAAAAGTGTATTAATACTTGGTTCAGGCTGGCAGAACAAATTTTGTTTAGAAGACTGTATATGTGCAGGAGCAATTAGTGAAAACTTACTTAAGACAAACAATTTTGAAAGTTTTAATGATTCAACTATTGCTGCTAAGTATCTATATATTTCTGCTAAAACTAATTTTTTTGGATATTTAAAAGCATCTTCTCACAGAAAACGTCTAAAAAAGTTAAATCTAAATGAAGATATTAAATATTGTCTTACTCCAAACCAAACTGATGTTGTTCCTTACAGAAAAAATTATTATTTAAAAAATCTTACTTAAAAAAGATGAAGATCATTCTTTCTCCNACTAAAACCATGATGAATTCACAATTTAAAATTGAAGGTTCACCTAGCTCTATGCCTTTTTTTCAAAATGAGGCAACAAATATTCATCAGTTATTAAAAGGTTTTTCAAACGAAAAGATTCAAAGTTTAATGAAGTTAAGTGAAAACTTAAATATTCAAACTATTCAAGATATCCAGCTTTGGGATTCTGAAAAGTCTTATAAAACACATGCTGTGTATGCATATCAGGGTACTTCTTTTAAATACTTAAATCCTCATAAATGGAAATTATCAGATGCTNACTATGCTCAAAATCATTTGTTAATTTTAAGTGGTCTTTATGGGATTCTTCGTCCATTTGATTTGATTAATAAATATAGATTGGAAATGGGACTAAAATTCCAAATAGAGTCAAATAAAACCTTAACCCAATTTTGGAAAGATAAAATGACTAACTACTTTAACTCTTTTAAAGAAAATAATTTTATAATAAATTTAGCAAGTAAAGAGTATTCCAGNGTAATAAGTAATACAAGTCTTAACAGTAGAGTTATAGATTGTATTTTTTATGAAAAATCTAATAATTCATTTAAGGTGATAGGTAATTATTCAAAAGCAGCAAGAGGAACTATGGGAAACTTTATTGTAAAAAATAAATTAGAAAGAATTAAAGATTTAGAGGAATTCAGTGAATTGGGATATAATTTCTTATCTGAAAAATCTAACAATAATAAATTAGTATTTGTAAGGTGAAAGTTATTTTTTAAAGTTTGCAAAGTCTTTGGCAAAATATGTCAAAATTATATCTGCACCAGCTCTTTTAATACTTGTAAGAACTTCAATAAAGGTTTGGTTGTATTCTAGCCATCCTTTGTCAGCAGCTGCATGAACCATAGCATATTCACCACTGACATTGTAAGCACTAACAGGAAGATTAGAATTTTTTTTAATAGTTTGAATTACATCTAAGTAGCTTAATGCTGGTTTGACCATTAAAATATCTGCTCCCTCAAGTTCATCTAATTCAGCTTCAATCAGGCTTTCACTTTTATTCCTTGGATCCATTTGATAGGATTTCTTATCACCGTGTTTAGGTGCTGAATCTAAGGCATCCCTAAATGGACCATAAAATGCACTAGCATATTTGGCAGTATAACTCATTATACTTGTATTTGTAAATTGATTCTCATCTAATATTTCTCTAATAGCACCAACTCTACCGTCCATCATATCAGATGGGCCAATTATGTCAATTCCTGCTTCAGCCTGAGCAAGAGCCATTTTACATAGTATTTCAATGGATTGATCGTTATCAATATTACCCTCAATTACTAATCCATCGTGCCCGTCTGTAGAATAAGGATCCATAGCAACATCGCTCATTATCGTGAATTCAGGAAATTTACTTTTAATAGCTTTAATGGCTTTCAAATAAAAATTTTTGGAGTTGTAACTGTAAGTAGCTTTTTTGTCTTTGTGATGATTCTCTACAGATGGAAATANAACAAAATTATTTATGCCAAGCCTACCACAAGCTTCTATTTCGTTAAGTAATAAATCTATTGTCCANCGAAAACAATTTGGCATAGATTTAATAGATAACTTTTTATTTAAACCATCAACAATAAAAAGAGGGTATATTAAGTCCTGTTTTTTAATATTTGTTTCAGCAACCATTTCTCTAATATTTGCTGATTTTCTATTCCTTCTTGGTCTTTGATTCATTTACTTCAAGTAGTTAAAAGTCTGATCTTTTTTGAGAGAAATTAAGGTTTGATAAATTAATTCTATAACCGAATTGACATCGTCTTTCGAACACATTTCAACGGTTGTATGCATATACCTAAGAGGTAAGGATATCAGAGCAGAAGCAACACCCATGTTNGAATAAGCAAATGCATCGGTATCAGTTCCTGTACTTCTCGATGCTGCCAACCTCTGAAAGTTAATTTTATTTTTTTTGGCTTGGCCTATTATAAATTTTAATAGATTATTTTGAACAGCTGGTCCATAGCTTAAAACTGGACCTTTTCCNGAGCTTAAATCACCTTCCACTATTTTTTTAATCATTGGTGTATTAGTATCGTGACAGACATCNGTTACAATTGCAACATCAGGTTGAATTCTTTCAGCAATCATTTGAGCACCTCTTAGACCAATTTCTTCCTGAACAGCATTGGTAATATAAAGACCAAAAGGAAGTTTCACTTTGTTTTCATGCAATAGTCTAGCTACTTCGGCAATNATAAATCCACCCATTCTGTTATCTAGAGCTCTTCCAACATAATTAGATTTGTTTAATACCATAAATTCATCTTCATAAGTTACAACACAACCAACATGAATTCCCAAAGCTTCTACTTCTTTTTTACTCCCACATCCACAGTCTAAAAATATATTATCTNTTTTAGGAGATTCTTCTTTAACTCCNCTATGTCTAGTATGGATTGCAGGCCATCCAAAGACAGCTTTAACCATTCCTTTATNTGTNTGAATATTTACACGTTTTGATGGTGCAATTTGGTGATCACTTCCTCCATTTCGTCTTAGATAGATAAATCCCTTTTCTGTAATNTAATGAACAAACCAAGAAATTTCATCTGCATGAGCTTCAATAACTACTTTGTATTTAGCTTCCGGATTAATTACTCCGACAACAGAGCCATAGGTGTCTACAATATGAGAGTGTATGTAAGGTTTAATATAGTCAAGCCAAACTTTCTGTCCTGCACTTTCAAAACCAGTAGGGGAAGCTGTATTTAAATATTTTTCTAGAAATTTCTCTGAATTTTTAGATATATGATTAATTTTTTTTTTGGACATTCAGATTAAAATAATTTTTTCTTTTTCTTTTCAAATAATAAAAAATTCACACCAAAGTCAAAATCCTGAGAATAATTCTTGAATTCACCAATAGCAGCTCCAGTTAATAATTTTTGCCCATGTTCAATTAACAAATCAAAACCAATAGATATTTTATCAGTAAGGTAGTAATCTANTCCANCTCCATATGTAAATCCCCAATCAATATTATCTAGCCCATCNATTAAAGTTGATTCCATTTCTTGTCCTTGGCTATCAACTAATTTTGATCTATTTTTTAATAAGAAAGACAGATAAGGACCAAAATTAATGTCAAATTTTAATTTTTTACCAAAACCAAGATGGAAAAATGCAGGAATGTCGAAATAGTTTAAAAATTGTTTTCCATTAAAATTTTGTAACGATATACTATCTAGACCGGGAAGATTATTTCCTACAGAAAAATTAGATACTTCAAAACCTTTACTTGCAATGTCAAAATCTCCTTTTACACAAAGAAATCTATTGAAATTGTATATTAAAGTTCCACCATATAAATTACCTAACTTATTTGCATTTTCAAAACTTACACCATCAGAAAATTCAATATCTCTTAAATTGGCAATATTAATTCCACCATTTAATCCAACTTGTAATCTGTGAACCTTGTTCTTTTTATCTTTCTTATCGTTATCATCGTCTTCTTCTAATAATTTTATTTCACTTATAATTTTATTGTAATCTGTATAGTTTTCTTGACAAAACCCAATAACTGGAAGTAGTATTAGTAGGTATATAATTTTTTTCATAACGGATATATTAATTAATAATTTTAGTTTGGACTAATGTTTAATTTAAATAAAAATAACAATTATTATCTCGAATTAAAAGAAAGTATAACAATAAACATTAAAATACTAAATATTCNTCAGTTATAAAATTTAAATTGGTAAACATTCTTTAATGTATTTCTTGAATTAGTAATTTTAANTATGCATAAAATAGTTAAACCATANAATAACTCACAATTATCAAAAAAAAAACAAGTTGAAAAGATGTTTGATAACATTTCAAGNAATTATGATTTTTTAAATCATTTTTTGAGTTTTGGNATTGATCNTATTTGGAGAAGAAAAACTATTCGTTTAATGCNATCAAAAAATCCTAAAGTTATTTTAGATGTTGCTACNGGNACTGGGGATTTAGCTTTTGCNGCTTACAAAAAATTAAATCCAGATAAAATTATNGGATTAGACCTTTCTAATGGNATGTTGGAAGTTGGGAGAAACAAAATAAAGAAAAAAAAATTAGAAGATAAATTAGAGTTTATTCAAGGTGACTCAGAAAATTTGCCTTTTGAAGATAATTTTTTTGACTCTGTGATGGTTAGTTTTGGTGTTAGAAACTTTGAAAATTTAAATAAGGGTTTAAAAGAAATTTTTAGAGTATTAAAGCCAGGTGGGAATATATATATACTNGAATTTTCTAAACCAAAAAAATTTCCCATAAAGCAATTATTTAGTTTTTATTCCAAAGTGATTTTACCATTTCTAGGTAGCTTTATTTCCAAAGATAAATCTGCATATCATTACCTTCCTGCATCAGTTGATGCTTTTCCTGAAGGGAATAGTTTTAACAAAGAATTAGATCTTGTAGGTTTTTTTAATTCAACTTATAAAACCTTATCTGGTGGTATTTCTTCAATATATACAGCTGAAAAACCTTAGTTCAAAAGTCTTTTATTATATTTGATGTCAAATGAAAAATATTTTCTTATTTTTTCTATTTCAATTCTGTCTTTTCTTTTGTCTTAGCCAATCTTCTAACCTAGAAAGTTTTGATGACAAACCATTTCATTTTGGCTTCGCACTTGGCTTTAATCAGCCAGGCTTTTACTTGGAAAAAAAGTCTAGTCATATTTTTATTGATGATTCATTGCAGTCATTACTTGTGAATTCAAATGGAGGTTTTACTCTAGGTGTTGTTACTTCTTTAAATATTAACCAAAATTTTAAATTAAGATTTGTTTTACCTTCTTTATCTTTTCAAGAAAGTGATTTAGAATATACCTATTTAAATCCTTCAAATTTTCAACAAACGATTTACATAAAGTCCTTAAGACCAGTTTATTTAGATTTTCCTGTACTTTTAAAATTTAGAACAAATAGATTAAATAATTTTGCAGTTTATGGAATCGTGGGTTTAAGATATGGAATTGATATGTCTTCTAATATTGATGTAAACAATGGTGTTGATTTAGAAGATCAAATAATTAAACTAAAAAAGTACGATTTTGGATCTGAAATTGGTGGAGGATTAGATATTTTCTTAGAATATTTTAAGTTGGGAATTGAATTAAAATTAGGAAGTGGAATGAGAAATATGCTTTATATTTCACCAGGAGAAAATTCTACCACTTTTGACAACGCTATAGATTCATTAAAGTCTAGAGTATGGACATTTTCACTTACTTTTGAGGGTTAATTTTCGCCAATTCATTTAAAATTATTCCAGTAGCAACACTCACATTTAAAGATTCTGCTTTTCCATAACCCTGTATTCTTACGTTGTTATTAATGTTATACATAATTTCTTTTGAAACTCCGTTTGATTCATTTCCAATTACAATAATAGATTTTTTTCTGAACTTTATAGAACCAACATTTTCACCATCCATAGTTGTTCCATAAATAGTATGTTCCGGAAAAAGTTTTTGAAAATTATCAAAGTCAATATAATGACAATTAATCCTAAAAATAGAACCCATACTAGCCATAACTGACTTATTATTAAAACAATCTACAGTATTTTTTGAGCAAAATAATTGCTTGTATCCAAACCAATCAAGAGTTCTTATAATGGTTCCTAAATTTCCAGGGTCACTTACATTATCTAGGTAAATTAATGGCTTTTTATCCTTACTATTAATTTGATAAGTTGGTATTTTACATATTGCAACTATATTACTTGAGCTCTTCAAATGACTTATTCTTCTAATTTCTTTTTTAGAACATATGGTAGATAATGGAAACTTGTTTTGAATATTTTTAGTTATGAAGATAGATTCATATTCAAAATCATTTTTAATAAGTTCTTTACAAATTTTCTCTCCTTCAACTACAAATAATTGATGTTCTTTTCTTTTAATTTTCCGATTTAGAGAACTATATTTTTTTAAATCGTTATTGCTGATGGTCATATTGTTACTTTTGTAATGTGAACTCTAAGATGAATATAGTAAGAATTAAGAAATATAAATTTCTTGAAAATTTTATTTTCTTCAATTTATTTATGTTTATGTTTAGCTCATGCATAATTACAAAGCATGTTCCAGAAGATAAATATTTACTTAGAAAAGTAAAAATTAATATTTTAAATAATAACAATTCAAGTACTATTTCTAAAGAAGATCTCTATAATCTTTTGTTGCAAAAACCAAATAGAAAAGATTTTTTAAATTTCCGCTCATATTTAAGATTATACAATTTATCTAATCAGCAAAGAATAGACCAAAAAATCATTAAGAAACAAATTAAAACCGATAAGTTAAATCTTAAGATTAAGCAACAAAACAGCAGCTCTTTGATTTTGGATAGTAACCACGTTCAAATCCCATTAAAAGTTAGAAAGTTAGTATTTGGTGAAAGACTTCAAAATATGGGGGAAGCACCCGTGATTTATAGCGCTTTAAAGTTAAACAGGACTAAAAAACAATTGAAAAAATATCTTTTTAATAAAGGTTATTTTAAAAGCGAAATTACTGATTCAACACATATTTTAGACAATGGTCAAATTGATATTAATTATTCTATCAAATTAAGAGACCCAATGTATTTAAGCTCCATTAAATACCATTGTCCAGAAATACTTATTTCAAGTTATTTAGACTCCATTGAAAGTAATTCGTTTTTGAAAAAGGGAGATGTTTTTGATACCGATAATTTGGTAAAGGAAAGGGATAGAATAAATGATTTTCTAACCAATAATGGTTTTTACAATTTCAATAAAGAATTAATTTATTTCGATATTGATACTAATTATATTTCAAACACTGTAAATATTACNCTAGGAATACAAAATTACAAAAAAATTAATCAAATTAATAACAGTTTTCAAGACTTAACACATAAACAGTTTAAGATTTCTAAGGTAAATATTAAAATAGGAGACTCAAGCAAGTTTAACAATGTTGCCAAGTTAGATAGCATTGATAATTCTTTTTTTAAAATTGTTAATTACGAGCCTATAAATTTCAAAAGCAAAGTTTTTAAAAATTCTATTTTTTTTAAAAAAGGTGATTTTTACAAAAAAAGCATTGCTCAGCAAACTTACAGAAGTCTAATTTCACTCGGGTTATTTAAATATGTAAACATTAGTTTTGACACCTTAGCAGGTAATAATCTAATAAGTAATATAGAATTAACCACGTCTAAATCTCAAAATCTTTCTTTGTCTTTAGACGGAACCAACAACGAACGTTTATTTGGTTTTCAAAGTGGGCTTGATTATTTTCATAACAATCTTTTTCACGGAGGGGAAAAACTATTAATTTCTCTAAAAAGCAGTTTTGAAATACAACTTTTACTTACTGATAGTAAAGAAACTGGTATTTCTAACAAACCTAACACTACAGAATTTGGTCCAGAATTCCATTTTTATTTACCAAAATATCTATTAATTAATAAAATTGGAAACTTAAGTAAACATATTAATCCTGTAACCGAATTTACTGGTGCATTCAATATTCAAGACAGACCAGATTACTTTAGAAGAAATCAAGAACTTTCTTTTGGCTGGATTTTCCATGAAAATAAAACAACTACATGGCATGTTAATCCATTGTTAATCTCTATTATAGATGTTGAAATTAGTAGTGACTTTCAGACTCAAATTGAGTCTTTTGATGACCAATACATTCTTTCCAGTTTTCAAGACCATGTTGTTGCTGGTGGAGTATTTTCATTTGAGTATAATGGTCAAAACTTAACTTATAAATCAAACTCTCTTTATTTTAAAACTACATTTGAATCTGCTGGGGGCATGTTATTTAATTTTCATAGGTTAACAAATAAAATTAAAGACCCCTTAACCAATAGTTATGACTTTTTAGGAATAAGATATGCTCATTTCCAAAAAGCTACGATAGATTTAAGATATTACCAAGGCTTATCTGATCGTTCAAAAATTATATATCGTATTTATTCTGGAATTGGAATTCCTAAGAAAAATTTAAGAGATGCTCTTCCTTTTGAGAAAAGTTTTTTTGCGGGTGGTTCAAATAGTCTAAGAGCCTGGCGAGCAAGGGCCTTAGGTCCTGGAAGTTATTATGATTCAGCTAATAGATTCGATAAAATTGGGGATATAAAATTTGAAGGTAATTTGGAGGCACGTTTCCCGATATCAAAATGGATAGAAGGTGCATTTTTTGTAGACTTTGGAAATATTTGGTTAATTGGCTACGATTCATTGCGATCAGATGGAAAGTTTAATTGGGACAAAGCAATTTATGACATTGCTATTGGGACAGGTTTTGGTTTAAGGTTAAACTTTGAATTCTTTATATTAAGAGCAGATCTAGCAATTCCATTTAAAAACCCAGGAATCCCTGAGGAATTAAACCATTGGGTCTTTCAAAACAGTGCAAAAAATAGAAACAACTATTTTTCTCCGATATTAAACATTGGAATTGGCTATCCTTTCTAATAATTTTTATTTGTCTCAACCATCAATTTTTATAGATTTGTTTGAAGAATTTAATTTTAAAAAAAATATAAGACCAAAATTATAATAAATGAGCTTGATAAAGCCTGGTGTTGCTACAGGAACCGAAGTACAAGAAATTTTTAAATTAGCCAAAAGTAAAGAGTTTGCGCTTCCAGCTGTTAATGTAATTAGTTCAAGTAGTATAAATGCTGTTTTAGAAACTGCAAAAGAATTAAATGCTCCGGTAATAATTCAGTTTTCAAATGGTGGGGCAGTTTTTAATGCGGGCAAAGGCTTAGATAATGAAAATCAATCTGCAGCTATTGCTGGTGCTATTGCTGGTGCAAAACATGTACATACTATGGCCAAAGCTTATAGTGTGCCTGTTATTTTACATACGGACCATTGTGCAAAAAAACTACTTCCATGGCTAGATGGACTAATTGAAGCAAGTGAGATTAATTTTAATGAAAAAGGTTATCCTCTATTTAGTTCTCATATGATCGATCTTTCTGAAGAATCTATAGAAGAAAATATGGCCATTTGTAAAAAGTATTTGGAGAGAATGTCAAAAATAGGAATGACTTTAGAAATAGAATTAGGAATTACTGGTGGTGAAGAAGATGGTGTAGATAATACAGGTTTAGATGATTCTAAGCTTTACACGCAGCCTGAAGAAGTTGCATATGCCTATGAACAGCTTATCCAAGTTAGCGATAAGTTTACAGTTGCTGCTGCTTTTGGAAACGTTCATGGTGTATACAAACCAGGCAATGTCAAATTGACTCCAAAAATTCTTAAAAACTCTCAGGAATTTATTTCTANAAAATACAATCTAGAGCANAATTATATAGACTTTGTATTTCATGGTGGTTCTGGATCTTCGGTTGAGGAAATAAGAGAAGGAATAAGTTATGGAGTAATTAAAATGAATATCGATACTGATTTACAATATGCTTATATGGAAGGGATAAGAGATTATTTTAATGATAATTCTGAATACCTTAGAACTCAAATTGGGAATCCAGATGGTGAGGATGTCCCAAATAAAAAACATTATGATCCTAGAAAATGGGTTAGAGAAGCTGAATTAACTTTCAAAGAGCGATTAAAGCAAGCTTTTAAAGATTTAAATAATATAAATACTATATGAGTGAACAAGCACAAAATCCTTGGTTTAAAAGAAAGTTAAAAGGNATTATAACNCCAAGTAGAGAAAAAAAAGAAACTCCGGATGGTTTTTGGCACAAAACTCCATCTGGTGATGTTATTGAAAAAGCAGAACTAAAAGAGAACTTTTTTGTTACACCTAAAGAAGGCTACCATGTTAGAATTGGTTCCAAAGAATATTTTGATATAATTTTTGATGACCAAAATTTTTCATTAATAGCAGATGATTTATCTTCAAAGGATAAGCTTAAATTTAAAGACAAGAAAAAATATAGTGATAGAATTATAGAATCAAAGAAAAAAACTGGTCTTAATGACGCTATGCGAAGTGCCTATGGTAAAACATCTGGCGAAGACATTGTTATTGCCTGTATGGACTTTTCTTTTATTGGAGGTTCAATGGGTAATGTGATGGGTGAAAAAATTGCCAGATCTGTGGAATTTGCTATTGAAAAAAAATGTGCGTTTATGTTGATTTCAAAATCTGGAGGAGCAAGAATGATGGAGGCAGGAATATCTTTAATGCAAATGGCAAAAGCTACAGCTAAACTTACCCAGCTATCCAAAGCTAAATTACCTTATATTTCTTATTTAACTGACCCTACTACTGGAGGAGTGACAGCTTCTTTTGCAATGTTAGGAGATTTAAATATTGCCGAGCCTGGTGCTTTAATTGGTTTTGCAGGACCAAGAGTTATTAAAGAGACCATAGGAAAAGACTTGCCAGAAGGTTTCCAGACGAGTGAATTTTTATTAGAGAAAGGGTTTTTAGATTTCATTATTGATAGAAGAGAACTAAAAACTAAATTAATTCAGCTCATNAAGCTTTTTAAAAATTAGCAATTATTTTCTCTTTTTTTACTGTTATTTTATAAATTTTGTTTGGCTTTTAAAGATTATTTATTNTAAATTTTAATTTTCAAATTCCCTACTTTTTTATTTAACTAATTATAAAATTTTTAACTTTGAGATTCAAAGTAAAATTTAATTCATGAAAAATAATCATCCAGAGAGCGATTTGGGTCTAATAAAAGATCTAATGGAAAAATCATCAAAGTTTTCAAATNTATCAGGAATTGCCATAATTTTTACTGGATTATTGGCTATGATTGGGGCATCTTTTGTTTATTTTGACATTGGATTTTCAGTTAGTAAATTAAATATTTCATATGCTCAATTAATTAACCAAAATGGTAAGCCTGAAGATCTTTTTATTAAACTAAAACTTTTAGTCCTTATTGCTTCTTTAATTTTAATTTCTTCACTTGCTATTATGTATTTTACAGCTCGTAAAAAGTCAGGTAAAGAAGGAATACAACTTTTTAATTCTTCCTTTTCTAGAACCCTTAAATCTTTATTTATTCCATTGTTTTCAGGNGGNGTTTTTTGTNTACTCTTGTTAAATCATCANATGTATGGTTTAGTTGCTCCAGCTACTTTGATTTTTTATGGTTTAGGTTTAGTTAGCTCTAGTAAATTTAGCTATTATGAATTGGAGTNTCTAGGTTATTTTGAGTTATTATTAGGATTTATTGCATCATTTTATATTGGAAGTGGACTTTTATTTTGGATAATTGGATTTGGACTATGTCACATAGTTTTTGGATTACTAATTCATTTTAAATACGATAGAAAGTAAATGGAAGGATATGGTCTTTTAAATAAATCTTTTGATTCAAGAGTTAGATTAGGATTAATGTCAATTCTATATGTTAATGAATGGGTGAGNTACAAAGAGATTAAAAATCTTTTAGAATTAACTGATGGAAATTTAGCTAGTCATATCCATGCATTAGAAAAAATAAATTTCATTGAAATAAAAAAACAATTTATTGGAAAAAAGCCTTTAACGACTTACAGAGTAACTAATATTGGTAAAAAAGCTTTCAAAGAACATATTTTAGGNTTAGAAAAACTGATTAAAATTTAAATTNGGTAGATAATTATTTTGTAACTTGNGATAAAATTATTTTATTAGTTAAAAAATCCAAATGAAAATTTTATTTACAAACCTAATTATATTATTATTTGTACTAGGATTATTTTCTTGTTCTTCATCCNCAGATGAAGATATCTCTCAAGAGTCAGTTCAAGTAGTCATAGAAGAGTCACAAAAAGAACCTACAAATGATAATGTGTTTTATCAAGTGCCAACACCAAATGAATTATTTGCAGTTTTAAAAAATAGCAATGCACCTTTCAATAAAGAAATATTAAACGATGCTTCAAATTCTGGAAATTATTTTACAAAATTTTCAAAAGCTTTAAATTTTGGNGTTTATTGTGCAGATTTAGCTTATGCAACAAGTCAGGGAAGTTTTGAAGATGCTGCGTCATTGTTTGAAGCTGTTAAAAGTTTGGCCAAAGATTTGGAGATTGAGAACGCAATAGATCAAATAATTTTTGAAAGATTAAAGGAAAGTTTAGAAAATGCAAATGCAGATTCTTTGTTTTTGATTTCTAATGAAACTTATTATAATGCTTTTTCTTACTTACAAGAAAACGATAGACAAGATGTTCTTGGAATTATTGCCGTTGGAGGTTGGATTGAAGGTTTGAATATTATTTTAAATTTAGAGCCATATAGTGAAAATTCGGAGATTTGTCAACAAATTGCAGATCAAAAATTGACACTAGAAAATCTTTTGATATTTATTTCTAATATTGAAAATGATAAATTTATAGATATTGTAAATGATCTTACTAAAATAGAAGAAATTTTCAATCAAAATCTTGATGATTTTATTGATGAATCCGAGAACTTAGAACTCAGTAATAAAACTAATGAAAATGGTTTAATTGTTTTTGGAGGTGGAAATTCACTAACTCTTAGCAATAATCAGTTTGACCAATTAAAAAGCATAGTAATGGATTTGAGAACTTCAATAATTGAAGGTAATTAGGATAAATTATTTAATAATGAAAAGAATNAATTTTTTAGCAATAATTTTTTTAATGGCAATGCCATTATTTTATCAAAGTCAAAAAGAATGTTACAACACTGTTTCTTTTTGCGATACAAAAAGNAAAGAAGGGTTTACGAGNAATATGCAAAGCTTNAGTGGAGCTTTTGAACCTGGTGATACTAATATAGTTCAGNTAATTGTCTACAAAAATATGGAGTATAGNGTTTCTTTGTGTTCACCTTCTCATCCTGATTTAGAAGGGAAATTTCAATTCAAAATAACAGAGGATATAAAAAAAGGAGTTTGGAAAGAAAATACTATTGAAGTTGACTCTACATACGAAGATGAGAATTTTGAAGAAGTTACTGTGAAAGTTTCTAAAACTCAAAGAAAAAGAATTTACGAAACNGTTGAGGAAGTATGGTATGATAATTCAGAAGATGAAATGAGNCAAGAGTTTATTTTTAAATCAACTAACACCAGAAAATTNAAAATAAAAGTTTATGTTCCAAGTACTGAAACAGAAGAAATGTCATCAGGAATTTCTGGAACTACTTTTGCCTGTGTTGGTCTTCTTATTGAACATCAACCTGGTGTTGTTACAGGTTTTCGTAGATAATTTATTTAAACTTATGCTGGTTTTATGAAAGATATAATTAAAACCAAAAAACATGCTTTAATTCTATCACATCAAGGACCAGATGGTGACTCAATAGGTTCTTCAGTTTCNCTTAGCCTGTACCTAAACAAAATTGGAATATATAACAAGATTATTTTNCCAGATCCTTATCCAAGTTTTTATTCCTGGGTAAAAGGCATTAAAAATTCAATTATTGCATCTGAAAATTTAGAGTTAATTGATGATTTATTTTATAAATCTGATTTAATNTTTTGTTTGGACTTTAATGANAGAAATAGAGTAGGAATTAATTTGAGCCCGTTTCTAATTAATTCAACTAAAAAACATGTAATTGTAATTGATCATCATACAAATCCTGAAAATTTTGGAGATTCTGAAATTATTGATACCAATGCCTCATCTACTAGCGAATTAGTGTTTAATCTAATCAAATCGAATGGCGATTTAAANCTTATTGATATTCCTATTGCAGAATCTATATATATAGGTTTAATTACAGATACTGGTTCTTTTAAATATTCTTCAGTATCCTCTAAAACTCATCTTATTGCCTCAAAGCTTAAAGAAATAGGATTGAATCATGTAAATATTCANAATAATATTTTTGATCAAAATTCCTTATCTAAAATNAANCTTTTAGGATACGCTTTNCAAAAAATAAAGATTGATAAAATATCTTCTTTAGCTTTTTTGGTACTTACCCAAAACGAATTAGAACATTTTGATTTTCAAAAAGGTGATTCTGAAGGATTNGTTAATTATTGTCTTTCCATTAAGAATATTAAAAATGCTGTTTTTTTAAGACAAGATAAAAATTTCATTAAAGTTTCTCTTAGATCCAAAGGGGATGTAAAAATGAATGAATTTTCTCAAAAATATTATGGTGGTGGTGGTCACCAAAATGCAGCAGGTGCAGCTGTTGAAAGTAANGATATAGATTCTTTTACAAAAAAACTAATTGAAAATTTTAGATCCTTTTGTTCCGATTAATATTTATCGTTGTTTCGTTCAGTTCTTTATTGTCCTGTAAAAATAATAAAGAGAATTTTCAAGATAATGATTTATTGGGCGTTTTTGATAAAGAATTCTCAATAAAAATGAATAAGACTTGGTTATTAGACGAAGTTTTTAAAATTGATCAATATTGTGAAAGACAAGGTTGGGATATGTTAAGTTCAGAAAGTGGACTCAGATATAAAATTTTGAATAAAAGTAATACTGGTGTCAAAGTTAAAGAGGGNAGTGAAGTAGTTATTTCATATGATATTAGNTTAATGGATTCCTTTCAAACCAAGTGTTATAGCTCAGATTCCAATGGTCTTGNAAAGTTTATAGTTCAACATTCTACCATAGAAAGTGGTATCCATGAAGTTGTTACATATTTAGAAAAGTACGATAGTGCTTTAGTGATTTTGCCCCACCACATAGCTCATGGGATTTCAGGAGATTCTAAGCTAATTCCTCCGCTTTCTACGGTTTTATACTTTATCAAGATTGTAGATGTTGAATAAAGCTATTTTATTAAATATTATTTTTTTATTTCTTTACAGTTGCAATCAAAAAAGTAATTCTTTTATAAAAACTGAAAATGGTTATATAATAAATTTTCATGAAATTTCAGCAGACACCAATAAAGTTAGTAAAGGTTGCATAGTGAATTTAAATATTATNGCTAAAGATGATAACCAAAGAACAATTTTTTCTTCTAAAGAAAATGGATTAGATGGAGTTTCTTGCTTCTATTACGATTCCAATATTTTAGAATCTCCAATGAATGATATTTTATTAAAGACATGTAGAGGAGATAGTTTATCATTTTNTATGAAATCCTCTGATTTTTATAATAGTTTATTTGGAGAAAAACTTTTAAATAGAATAATTATAGATTCTTCTTTATTAAAAATTGACTTAAAAGTTTTAGGTTATTTTAATTACAAAAAGCAAATAGATTATCAAAAAAAACTTGAAATATCAGCCCAGAAAAAAGAAGATTCAATATTGGATTTAGCTAAAGAATCATGGAATAGTAAATTTCTAAATATATATAAAAGTCGAGGTTTATATGCTATTAAATTATCTTCTAGTGATTCTTTAAATTTTTATGGAGATTCTATTGAAAACGAAATTATTATCGGATATACTATGAGTGAAGTTTCAGGACGTTTAATTTATGAAACAAGTTATATAAANCCTGAGGTTTATGATAAAAGCAAAGAAGGTCAATTATTAGAGGGATTTGAAATCCTTGTAGAAAATTTTCAAAAAGGTGATTCTATTGTCGCATTGATCCCTTCTTATCTATTATTTGGTCGAAATGGTTCATTTGTTAACCAAATACCTCCTTTTACACCCATGAAGATTAATTTGAAAATAAATTAATATTATTCAAATATGAAAATAGCAGGCTTTTTTTCTAGAATAATTTTATTATTAGATAATTCATGAACACTTTTGGTAATAATCTTTTCTCCTTTTCCTGTTATATCAATTGCAATACTTATTTTTCTATTTCGNGGCTTTAGGTGATTTATTAAATCTTCTAGAACTTTTTGATTTCTATATGGTGTTTCAATAAAAATATGTGCCCCGGACTTTTCTTGAAGAATTTTAATTTTTTTTATTCTTTCCTTTTGTTCAATTGGTAGGTAACCATGGAATTTAAACTCTTGACCATTTAATCCGCTAGCCATTAAGGCAGAAATAATAGAACTTGGTCCGATTAACGGTTTAATTGTTATTTGATTTTTGTGTGCTAATTCACAAATTTCTTGTCCTGGATCAGCTATTCCTGGACATCCTGATTCACTCATTAGCCCAACATCATATCCATCTATAAGATGATTAATTACGTTTATAATAATTTCTTTTTTTGCNCTTTTATCTACAATAAAAAAATTGGTATTATCTATATCAAAACTAGGGTTTAATTTTTTAATAAACCTTCTACTAGTTCTTATATTTTCCACTGCAAAAAACTTAAGATTATCGATNATTTTAATAATATAGGGAGGAATAAGTTTTATATTGAAATCTTCTTCACTATGAATGGGAACAGGTATTAGATATAATCTTCCTTTACTCATTTATCTCAATTTTACTTATTATTTCAGAGCAAGCTTTTTCAAGTAATCTATATATCTTCTCAAATCCATCNTCTNCTCCATAGTACGGGTCTGGAACAGANGTGTTNTTTTCTGGATCAATATTTTTTAAAATTAACTGAATTTTATTNCNTTCTTTTTCATTTGAGCATAATCTTATTAAATCTCTGTAATTATTGTTATCCATNACAAATATTTTATCGAATTCTTGNAAATCATAAGTCGAGAATTTTCTTGCTTTTTGATCGCTAATATCTATGTTGTATTTTTTAGCAATATTTATACTTCTTAAATCNGGTGAAGAACCTACATGCCATCCTCCTGTTCCTGCAGAATCAACATAGATATTGAGATTACTTTCCTTTGATTTTTTTTCAAGTATGCCCTGAGCTAGGGGAGACCTACATATGTTACCTAAACATACCATTAGGATTTTATACATATACTATAAAGTATTTATTGTAGGCTTAGCTTTTTTTCTAAATCTGAAAGATAAGTTCTAAAGTGCTTATCTGTTTCAGCAAGATTATTAACTGTTCTACAAGCATGAAGTACTGTTGCATGGTCTTTTCCGCCACAGTGCATTCCAATATTTGCTAGTGATGATTTAGTCATTTTCTTAGAAAAATACATAGCAATTTGTCTTGCTTGAACTACCTCTCTTTTTCTAGTCTTTGACTTCATAAGTTCGATTGGAAGATCAAAATAATCACATACAACTTTTTGAATATACTCAATAGAAACTTCTCTAGCAGTATTTTTCACAAACTTATCTATCATTTGTTTAGCTAAATCAAGAGTTATAGACTTTTTGTTCAGGGAGGATTGTGCTATTAAAGAAATTAATGCTCCTTCAAGTTCTCTAATGTTNTTAGAAATACTGTAGGCTAAATATTCAACAACTTCAGANGGTANTTCAATTCCATCGGAATACATTTTTTTGTTAAGTATGGCAATTCTTGTTTCAAGATCTGCCATTTGTAAGTCTGCAGAAAGGCCCCATTTAAATCTAGATAGAAGTCTTTGTTCCATTCCTTGCATTTCAACAGGTGCTTTGTCGGATGTTATAATCAATTGTTTACCTGTTTGGTGAAGATGATTAAAAATATGAAAAAATACATCTTGTGTTTTTTCTTTTCCACCAAAAAATTGAACGTCATCAATAATTAAAACATCAACCATTTGATAAAAATGAATAAAATCATTTGTTGAATTATTTTTAACAGAATCAATAAATTGATGAGTAAATTTTTCCGACGACACATAAAGTACAGTTTTATTTGGATGTCTATCCTTGATTGCTATTCCAATAGAATGACCTAAGTGAGTTTTTCCTAATCCAACACCTCCATAAATTAAAAGTGGATTAAAAGCAGTTCCTCCTGGTTTCTCAGCAACTGCAAAACCTGCAGATCTAGCTAGTCTGTTACAGTCTCCTTCAATAAAATTTTCAAATGAGTAATTAGGGTTTAAATTAGAATCAACATTAACTTTTCTAAGTCCAGGTATAACAAATGGATTTCTAATAGTTTTGTTACCAATATCTACAGGCATACTAACCTGAGGGTTTTTAAGAATACTATTNTCTGTTGTAGGTATTTTAATTGTATATGGGTTTTTATTTCCGCTATTATTTTCCATAACAATACTATATTCTAATTTTGCTTCAGAGCCAATCTCTTTCCTNATTGTCTTTTTTAATAAATTAACATAGTGCTCTTCTAACCACTCATAGAAAAACTGGGAAGGAACTTGGATAGTCAAAACATTTCTATTAAGTTTTACTGGCTTTATTGGTTCAAACCATGTTTTAAATGCTTGAATTGATACGTTATCTTTAATTACTAATAGACAATTATTCCAAGTTGATTCAAAAGACTTACTCATTTATTTTTNTTTTTTTTTGTTAAAAAATGGTAGCTGTAAAAATGACAATTGAGGTAACCATTGAAAAATTTACTGAATGCTTAAACACCTAACAAATATTTAATAAAAAAGTTAAAAAAAAAACTTATTTGCTATTGTTTTTTAAAAATATTTTATTCTGGAAAAAAATTAAATTTTGGCATAGTTTTTTTTGGAAATACTGTTTACAGANAAAGAATTTGATTTTACATTATTTTTNGANAATTCTAAATCAATTCTTCCTAGAGCAAGCGCTCCCCAACCTGCTTGATTAACAATCACATTTTTATTTTCTATATTCTTTATTACTTTGGCTTTTTCTAAAAAAGTATGAGTGTGACCGCCAATAATAATATCAATATTTTTTGAAAGTCTTGCTAATTTTAAATCGGAAATTTTATCGCTTTTGTATTTATATCCTAAATGGCTAATACAAATTACCAAGTCACATTTTTCTTTATTTTTAAGATAATTTGACCAGTAATTACTTGTACTTAAAGGATCTAGATATTTTGTTTCTCCATAGTATTCTTTACCAACTAATCCTTCTAACTCAATGCCAAGTCCAAAAAAACCAATTTTGATTCCATCTATTTCCCTTACTAAATATTTCCTAGTTTTTTTAATCATTTCGCTATCAAAAAATTCATAGTTGGAGCATATGAAAGGAAAATTAGCATGGTGCAACACTTCTTTGAAACCATTTATTCCATTGTCAAAGTCATGATTTCCCATGGTAGATGCAATATAGCCCATACTACTCATNATTTTTAGCTCTAAACTCCCTTTGAACTTATTAAAATATGGAGTTCCTTGAAATACGTCTCCAGCATCTATTAAAATAACATTTTTTTCTTTGATTCTAATTTTTTTAACAAGACTAGCTACTCTTCTCATTCCTCCCATTCCTGGGTATCTAGAATGGTTATTAGGAAAGGAATCTATATGACTATGCATGTCGTTAGTATGTAAAATAGTAATTCTTTTAGTCCTTGTTTTTTTATTTAACAAGCTAAAGCTATTTAGTAGTGGTATGGAAATACTTGCTAGAAAAATTTTTTTTANAAAAATTTTTCTATTGAAGAACTTGGATTCTACCATCAAATTGAGCGTTTATTTTTATATTATTATTTCCTAATTCCTCTATGTATTTAATAATTACATCTCTTAATANAAGTTTGGTATTTAATAAAGTTTTACAGTTTTTGAAAAAAAACATATCATCTCCNCCACTAGCTAAATAATTTGTAGTTAACACCTTGTAGGTTTTTAAAGGGTCATATATTTTATTACTAATCATACAACGATTAACTTTATCTTTANTTATTTTTAGTCTTATTCCGCTCAAAGGAACACCAGATTTTCGTGAAATATTGGAGATAGATTTATCTTTGATATATTTTATTAAATCATTCATCTCTGTCCCTTTTATCTCTAGAATTAAAAGATGGTTATCAAATGGCATTATTTGAAAAATATCGCCTATTGTTATTTCCCCCTNATTAAGTGTACTTCTAAATCCTCCGTTATTTAAAATACAAAAGTCAGGATTGAATTCGTTTTTAGGAAATTTTTTTCTTATATATAGTATGGATAAATCAGAAATAAAATTTCCTAAAAGTCCTTCAGGACATCCAACTTCCATAGNAATTAAACAGTGGTTAATTACCTTATCCATTTCCTTTGAAATAGAATCTCTATATTTTGAAAGTTCGATTTCTTCGAATTCTAGCTCAGTTATATTTTTGTTAATATTTAAAATTAAAGAATTTACATCTACTATTTTGTAACTTTGGCANGATAAAATAAGTATTACACAAGTTGTTANTAAGATTGAAANTTTATAATAATTTTTTACCACNTTACTAANTTAATTAATATGTTCCAATCAACTACAAAGGTTAGGGTAAGATATGCTGAAACAGATCAAATGGGTTATTGTTATTATGGAAACTATGCGCAGTTTTATGAAGTAGCAAGAGTTGAAGGGTTACGAAAACTTGGAATTAGTTATAAAGATTTAGAAGCTCAAGGTTATTTGTTACCTGTTTCTGATTTTAGTATAAAATATATATTACCAGCTTTCTATGATGAAGAATTATTGGTGAAATGTACAATAAATGAAATACCAAAATTTAAAATAAAATTTAAATACGAAATTCATAATGCTAATGGTGATTTACTTAATTTTGGAAGTACTACTTTAGTATTTGTAGATAAGAAAACAAAAAAACCCNTAAATTCNCCTAATTTTTTAAATAATGAATTATTAAAATATATCCATGAAAAATAATATTATCTTTCTCTTATTAGATTCTAAAACTTTTATTTATGCCACTTATANAGTCGTTTNAAAATTCATTGTTTAATTCTCTGAATTCTCTTAAATTTAATACGATATCAAATAGTTTTCAAATTCATAAAATTTAAATAACTGCTTCAAAAATTAAGTATATCAAATTACGCGTTAATTTCCAAGACAGTTATTGACTTTAAAAAAGATTTTACAGTTATAACTGGAGAAACTGGTGCTGGTAAATCTATTATTTTTGGTGCAATNGAGCTTTTAATTGGAGCTAGATCATCCACTAAAATTCTCAAAGATTCTAATTCAAAATGTGTTGTTGAAGGAGTTTTTTCATTAAATGAACAAGTTCTAAAACAACTTGTTAAAATGGATTTAGATATTGAAGAAGATCTTATTATTAGAAGAGAAATTAGAAAAAATGGAAGCTCTAGATCATTTATTAACGANTCACCAGTAAAAATAGATCAACTAAAATTTATTAGTCAGTATATTATCGAAATAAATGGACAACATCTTATTAATAAGATGGATTCTTTAAATTTTAAATACGATTTTTTAGATAGTTTTCTAGATAAAAAAAATATTTTAGTTAAGTACAAAAATGCNTATTTAAGTTATTCCAAATCTTTAGAAAGACAAAAAATNATTGTTAAAAAAGTAGATGTTTTAAATGAAAAAAAAGACTTTTTAAAGTTTCAATTAGATGAATTGTCAAATTATGACTTCCAGAACTGGGACGAGGAAGTAATTCAAAATGATTATAAAATTGCAGCAAACCAAGATGAAATAAATGATATTTTAGAAAAAATAAAAAANATTTATTCTNCAAATNATGGTCTTAGAGATTTATTTAGAAACTTGAATTCTCTANCTATTGACTTGAAAACACATTTAAAAGACTTCTCTTCAATTTCTGATAGAATAGATTCAATTATAATTGAACTGGAAGATGTCTTTTATGAAATAAATCAGAATTTCTCTAATCTTAATATAGATAAAAAGAATCTTCATGAACTGGATCAACAATTGAGACAAATTAATTTTCTTTTAAAGAAATTCAATGTTTCAGATTTAAAATCTTTAATTCTTAAAAGAGATATTTTCAAGAAAGAACTTTCTGAATTGTCTGAAATGGATTTAGAACTAAAGGAAGTCAATNTTTTAGTAGATTCTAATAAAAAGCTATGTCTTGAAGTTGGCAATGAACTTTTTAAACTTCGATCTCAGAAGACTTTTATTATAGAAAAAAAGATTAATAAAGTATTGAAAACTCTTTCTATGGGTCACGCAAATTTTAAAATTGAACTAATAAAAAATAATTCTATTACTGAGCATGGAACAGATCAAATAAATCTTTTAATTTCTGTAAATAACAATCCTAAGTTTTCACCTTTACATCAATTTTCATCTGGTGGTGAGCTTTCAAGAATTGCACTAGCAATGAAATATATTTCTTCNTCATTTAATAAAATATCTACCCTTATTTTTGATGAAATTGATTCAGGAATTAGCGGAAANGTAGCTTCTGAGGTAGGTTCTTTATTGCAAGAAATNGCTACTTCTTCTCAAGTTATTAATATCACCCATCTTCCACAGGTTGCAGCAACNGCTAAACACCATTTGAATGTCAATAAGAAAGAAATTGCAGGAGAAATGGAATCTAGTATAAACTATTTATCTAAGNACGATAGAATTCAAGTTTTAGCTAAAATGTTAGGTGGTGATAAAACAGGAAAAGCTGCACTAAATAATGCACTAGAACTTCTTAANTAACGATTGTCAATTTCATCTGNATTAGGATGGCTATCTGCATCCCAAGAAAATTGCTTGGTATTTATTTTTGGATNACTTGTAAGATTACTTATAGTAGTCTTTATAGTTACACCATCTTTTGTTTTAACAGAAGCTTCGCTTATTGATTTTAAGGATTCATTTACATTAATAATGATGGTATGAAAATTACTTTTATCTGGTTGNGAGGGGAACATTTTAATTTTATGAATAGTTTGATTATTAATTACTGTTTTATTTATATAATTAAATTTGAACCCTTTTTTCCATAGAATGAAAATCTCNCTAGGATTAAGAGCATTGTCTAAGTCTTNTAATAAATCTATGTAGCACTCGTTATCTTCAGGCAAATAGGTCCAAACATTGATACCATCACATATTACTTCTCTTTCTTCAGTTTTATAGTAAAACTTATCATTTTCTATAAGAGCATATCCATTTTGAATTTCGTTTATATCCTCACTTTTTATTTCCAATTGAAAGTTGAATTTGGAGGCGACATTTTTTTGAATATTATCACTTACTTNTTGAAGAATTTTCTCACATTTTAAATCATTATTTTCTAAAGATTGTCCAAAAAAANTAGGAATTATTATAATAAGGATTAATGTCAATAATATTTTATTTAATCTCATAGCTTACCTTTTTCTCTTAAATTNNTCAAAAACTGTTCCAAAGCTAATACGTCGGGAATGAGTACATCTCTAGCTTTACTTCCTCTATGTGGTCCAATTAGACCAGTAGCTTCTAATTGATCAACTATTCTGCCAGCTCTATTATAGCCTAACTTTAATTTACGTTGTAATAAAGAAGCTGAACCTTGTTGAGCATTAACAATAACTTCTGCTGCGTCTTCGAATAAACTGTCTAAGTCGTCGTCAATTTCTTTTAACTCATTAGCTTCATCTACATACTCAGGAAGTAAAAATGCACTTGCGTATCCTCTTTGAGAACCAATGAATTCAGCAATTTCGTCTACTTCAGGAGTATCTACAAAACCACATTGTAGCCTTATTAGTTCATTTCCTGGTGAGAACAACATGTCTCCTCTTCCAATTANCTGGTCAGCTCCTCCAGCATCTAATATGGTTCTAGAATCAATTTTAGAAGTAACTCTAAATGCAATTCTTGCAGGNAAATTNGCTTTAATGGTTCCAGTTATTACATTTACAGAAGGTCTTTGTGTAGCAATTATTAAATGTATCCCTACTGCTCTTGCTAATTGTGCAATCCTAGCAACTGGAGTTTCAACTTCCTTTCCAGCAGTCATAATTAAATCTGCAAATTCATCAATTACCAATACTATNTAGGGCATATACTTATGACCTTTTTCAGGATTTAATTTTCTTTGAACGAATTTGTGGTTGTATTCTTTAATGGTTCTAACCATTGCTTCTTTTAATAGTTCATACCTAGATTCCATTTCTACACACAAGCTATTTAAGGTATTAACTACTTTGGTNGTATCTGTTATAATTGCTTCTTCTTCGTCAGGTAACTTTGCTAAAAAATGCNTTTCAATTTTATTGTAAATAGTTAGTTCAACTTTTTTAGGATCTATTAAAACAAATTTAACTTGGGAAGGATGCTTNTTATATATTATGGATACTAAAATAGCATTTAAACCTACAGATTTGCCTTGTCCTGTGGCTCCTGCCATCAGTAAATGAGGCATCTTAGTAAGATCTGCAATCAAAGATTCATTAGAGATGGTTTTACCTAGAGCTACGGGAAGTTCCATTTTACTGTTTTGAAATTTATCGGAAGCTATTAAGGATTTCATAGCTACTACATCTGGATTAGAGTTTGGAACTTCAATCCCAACAGTTCCTTTTCCTGGCATCGGTGCAATAATTCTTATTCCTAAAGCTGCTAAGCTTAATGCAATATCGTCTTCTAAGTTTTTAATTTTAGAAATGCGTACTCCAGGTGCAGGAATAATTTCATAAAGTGTAACAGTTGGTCCTATCGTTGCTTTTATTTTTGAAATATTTATTTTGTAATTAAGAAGTGTTTCAATAATCTTATTCTTATTCCCTTCTAATTCNTCCTTGTCAACAGAAATATTTCCACTNCCGTGCTCTTCTAGTAAATCTATATTTGGTAATTTATATTCCGATAAATCTAATTTTGGATCGTATTCTCCAAATTCCTTCAACTTTCTATCTAAATCTTTTTTACTTAACTCTGTTTCAGTTTTTGCAACTTCAACGGCCATTGCAACTTTATCTAANGATTTAGAGTTACCTNCTTCTTTAGATGCTGATTTCTCTTCAATTATATTAACGTCTAATTCTAAATCACTAGAATCACTAGCAGCTTCATCAGACTTNAAATCGTTTTCCATTTCATTTGAATCTATATTAAGATCTAAAGAAGTATTTTCTATAAAATCTTCTTCTTTAGTTTCCATTTCACTAGTTACATCACTAAAACCATCTTTAACTGAAATATTTTCTTTAATTTTTTTAGANAAATTATTAAAGAAATCTACAACCCAGGACAAAGACGGATTAAATAATAAAACAACAGATGAAATTCCAAAGAAAAATATAAANANTCCGGTCCCAATTTGACCAAAAACACNAATTAACCAGTTGTTAATTACTTGACCATAAAATCCTCCCATGAAATCTAAATCAGATTTCTCAAAAACAAAACCTAGAAAAGTACAAAGCCAAATTAAAGAGATAAAACTGACTTTAAATGTTTTAGTTATAGGTAGTAATTCGTATTTGAATAAAGATTTGAAACCNACAATAAAGAAAACNAAAACAAATAAGTAAGAAGCTACACCGTACCAGATTTTTAAAAACCTATGGGCTATGTAAGCTCCAAATTTACCCAACCAGTTNTGTATTTCACTTTCTTCACCATTAAAAACATAGACAATTGATTTTCCATCGATTATACTTAAATCATATTTCCAAGTAAAAAGATAGGACGTGAAAGAAAAGAATAGATAAATAGAAATAAGAACTAGAAATAAACCTGAGGTTTTATGAAACCTTTCATCTTTAAAAAAGGCTTTTAGACCCTTGAAATATTCTTTTTTACTTTTCTTTTTGGAAGAGTTAAATTGAAAGTTCTTGTATTGGTTTTTAGCATTCATTAATTNTATCTCAAATGTAATGGAAACTAAATATTGATTTCTAGTATTATAAAATGTATTCTTAACGAACGTTTGTTAGGAATTATTGAGTCATTAGAGCTNTGAATTCTTCCATTTTATAGANGGATGTGTTGTTATCAATCTCAAAAATTTTTGGATTGATATTTTTATTAATTATCTCAACTGCTAAATAGGTAGATATAATANTATCAGAAATTATTTCGTAATAAATAGGAAAACCTTTTAATTTCTTAAAATTAATATTGTAAGAATTATCAATTTTATTNGTGTAATAAATAGTTGATGTTGTNGATCTATTGGTTTTTTTGTTAATGCTATTCATAACAGCTTTTTTACATTNTATTCCTAAAAAATCTTCAGATTCATCTATGTAAATTATATTTTCTAAATAATTTGTATCATTATCATTTAGAATAATTCCAAATTTTTTGTCCATTAAATTAATTAGTAAAATGTTTCTNTTTAATAGTGTGTCAATTATCGTTGTTTGAGTTCCTATTTTTGTGCTCTGATCAATTCTAGCCANTTCTCCTGAAATATAAAAATCAAGTTTGGTNGGCATTGTAGCTATTTCATTTANCGAAGAGTCTAAACTAGTATGGGTGATTGTATAACTTATTAAACCTTCAAAATCTTGAGAAAAACTTATAAGACTAATTAAAAAATNTAAAATAAAGATTAATCTATTCATTACAGTTAAAAATTGAAAGCATTATTTTTATTTCTTTTAAATATTCTTCTAAAATAGAAAACGAATATTTTTTTTCTAANTGTAAAAAGTCATCTTCTAGACTCATATTTTTAATACTAATTGCCTTAAAATGCATTTCCATTCCATATTGCTCNACACTGTATTCCATTATTACATCGTTAATCATATAAAATGGAGTACACCAATTAACATTTTTTATTTTCAAATTCTTATGTGTAATAATTTCATAGGTTGAATCATTTTTTAAAGATTTGATTTTTATTTTATTACAAGGGTTATCTAAAAAAAATACTTCTTGTGAAATCGCTTTAATTTTTTCATACTTNGGCAAATCTTTCAANAGAAAATTAACGTTATTAGAATCTATAATTGTGTATTTTTTATTATTACCTAATCCAAATAAAAGTATAGCATTTTTTTTATAAGAATCATTAATTAAACCAAGACTTGAACTTTTAGTTGGAAAAATAAATTCATTTCTAAATTGATTATTTGAAAAAGTCATAATCATTTTTTTTGGTAATAGAAATAGTAGAGTTTCCTCATTTTTTTCTAGACAAGGATAACTTATATCATAAATAATTTCACCTCCTATTGTCTGTTTTATTGGTTTGGATTCACATTGAACTAAAATTAATACAATGAAAGACGGTAATAATATTTTAAATAGAGNTTTAACCATAAGATTNAATAGTGAATATATGTGTATTTTNTTTAATAAAAGCTTAGAAACTTATTGTATTTAGAATTNTCNGGAGTTTTAAAATCTTTAGAACTTATTGAGCAAATAATTAATTTTTTCTTTTCTAATTTTAACAGNTTAATAGATTGAATTTTTTTTTGATAAATCTCTAGACCAATTTTTTTTTGGTTGTTNCTAATCCAAGTGAAAGAACTATTATTTTCAATTAATTTTTTTGCTAATAGTTTTCCTTTTTTNCCACAACCCCATAATACCAATTCCTCTTTTNTTTTTAATTCATTTTCAACTAAATACTTCACCTTTAANGGAATGAAATTTTTAAATTCATAGTCTTTGCTATGTCTAGAAGTCCGCATTGGATGATCTCTCCATAAATGTATTATTTCCTTTGTTGTTGTAAGTTTAATTTGATTGTAATAAACTCTAAATAAAAAATCATAATCCTCAGGATACTTCAATTTTTTAAACCCTTTGATATTTTCAAAGTCAGATCGATTCATCATCCAACAGCAAGAGGGGATGGTACATTCTTTATATATTTCTTTGAAATTTCTCTCCTCTGATGTTAGCTCGTTTAGCCAATTTGCATATTTCAAATAGCCATTTCCCATTGATTTTTTACTAGCGAAATACTTTACTCCTCCTACTGCTATATAATTTGTTTTTTTCTTTTCTAATAATGATCTCAATATTTCAATTTTATTTTCAGTCATTATATCATCAGCATCCATTCTCGTTATATATTTCCCTCTTGCAATTTCATTTCCGGTGTTTAGTGCATCAATTATCCCCTTTCCGATATTATTTACAAGTTCTAATCTTGAATCTTCTTTTGAGAATTTTAATGCTAATTTTTCAGAATTGTCTGTAGAATGATCATTAACCAATATTATTTGTAATTTTTTGTAGGACTGATTAAGTATAGATTTCAAGCAATCTTCAAAGTAAGGAAGTGGATTTTTATAAGGTACAATTATGCTAACCATAATATTATTTAAGAATATATTGAAAAAAATATTCTATACAAACATTGATTTTTATATTTGTTTCTGAAATTATAAAAAATGTTTGAAAACTTACAAGATAGATTTGAAAGAGCCTTTAAAGTACTTAAAGGACAAGGACAAATTACTGAAATTAATGTTGCAGAAACTTTAAAAGAAGTCAGAAGGGCTCTGTTAGAAGCAGATGTAAGTTTTAATACCGCCAAAGCTTTTACCAACCGAGTAAAAGAAAGGGCATTGGGACAAAATGTTCTTAATAGTATTTCTCCAAGTCAATTACTTGTGAAAATTACTCAAGAAGAACTAACTGAGTTAATGGGCAGTGAAAAAGCAGATATTAATGTAAGTGGTAACCCTGGAATTGTTTTAATGTCTGGTCTTCAAGGCTCTGGAAAAACAACTTTCTCTGGTAAATTGGCAAATTACTTAAAAACAAAAAAAAATAAGAAACCATTACTAGTTGCTTGTGATGTTTATAGACCTGCAGCTATTGACCAATTGCACGTTGTTGGCGATGGTATTGGGATAGAAGTATTTTCTAATAAAGAGGAGAAAAATCCATTAAAGATTGCAAAAATGGGTGTTAAACATGCTAAAGAAAATGGATTTAATATTGTTATTATAGATACTGCTGGAAGATTGGCTGTGGATGAGGATATGATGATAGAAATTTCTGATTTGAAAAAAATAATTAATCCAACTGAAACTTTATTTGTTGTGGACTCTATGACAGGGCAAGATGCAGTAAATACTGCCAAGTCTTTCAATGAAAAAGTAGATTTTGACGGTGTTATTTTAACTAAGTTAGATGGAGATACTAGAGGAGGAGCGGCATTGTCAATAAAATCCGTAGTAAATAAACCCATAAAATTCATTGGAACTGGTGAAAAAATGGATGCTATAGATATTTTCCATCCTGATAGAATGGCAGATAGAATTTTGGGGATGGGAGATGTGGTTTCCTTGGTGGAAAGAGCCCAGGAACAGTTTGATGAAGAGTCTGCAAAGAAGTTGCACAAAAAGATTAAGAAAAACAAATTTGACTTTAATGACTTTAGAGATCAAATAGGTCAAATAAAAAAAATGGGTGGTGTAAAAAATATTGCTGGTATGATTCCTGGAATGAATAAGGCCATGAAAGGAAGCGAAGTAGATGAAAATTCCTTTTCACCAATTTTAGCAATGATAGATTCAATGACACCCAAAGAAAGAGAATTTCCCGACTCTATTAATTTGCAAAGGAAAAAAAGAATTGCTATGGGAAGTGGAAATGATCTTAATGAAGTAAATAAGCTTATGAAGCAATTTAATCAAACAAAAAAAATGATGAAACTCATGAGTAACAAACAAAATATGATGAATATGATGAAACAGTTTAAAAAAATGGGTGGTAAAATGCCTATGTAGATTATGATTTTATTAGACGGAAAAAAAACCTCCTTAGATATTCAAAACGAATTGTCTCAAAAAGTTAAGTTAATTGTTGCAAATGGGTCTAATCAACCGCATTTGGCAGCAGTATTAGTTGGAGACGATGGTGCTAGTAGAACCTATGTAAATGCTAAAGTAAAAGCATGTGAAAGAATTGGTTTTAAATCTACCTTACACCATCTTAGTTCAGATACAACTGAGATAGAACTTCTTAAAGTCATCAAGAAATTAAATGATGATGATTCTGTAGATGGCTTTATAGTTCAATTGCCTCTTCCAGATCATATGGATGACCATAAAATCACTTTAGCTATATCTCCAAAAAAAGACGTAGATGGGTTTCACCCTGAGAATGTAGGTAAAATGGCTATAGGAATGCCTACATTTTTGCCTGCAACTCCAAATGGTATTATGGAACTATTAAAGAGATACGAGATACCAACCGAAGGTAAAAATACAGTTGTTATTGGTAGAAGTAGTATTGTAGGGACTCCAATGAGTATTTTAATGTCTAGAAAAAGTAATCCTGGAAATTCTACAGTAACTCTAGCGCATAGCAGGACGAAAAACTTAGAAAAAATATGCAAACAAGCAGATATTTTAATTGTTGCAATTGGAATTCCAGAGTTTGTAAATTCAGAAATGGTTAAGCCAAATGCGGTAGTTATTGATGTAGGTATTCATAGAATAGAGGATACATCGAAAAAAAATGGATTTAGATTAATAGGAGATGTAAATTTTAGTGAAGTTTCCCCAAAGTGTTCTTATATAACACCAGTTCCTGGTGGTGTAGGACCAATGACCATAGCCTCACTATTAATGAATACATATATTGCTGCTAATGAGAGAAATTAAAAAGATACTTATTGCCAATCGAGGAGAAATAGCTCTTAGAGTGGTTAAGAGTTGTATAAAAATGGGTATCAAAACAGTTGGAATATTCTCTGAGGTTGACAAAGACTCTCCATTATTAGATTATGTTGATGAGCAAATTTTAATTGGTCCTGCTCCTTCAAATAAAAGTTATTTAAATCAAGATTTAATAATAGAAAAAGCTTTAGAATTGAAGGTAGATGCTATTCATCCAGGTTATGGTTTTTTATCTGAAAATGCTTTGTTTGCTGAAAAGGTAATTCAAGCTGGGATCATCTTTATTGGTCCTTCTCCAAAATCTATAGAAATAATGGGAAATAAATTATCTGCGAAAAAAACAGTTTCTAAATTTGATATACCTTTAGTTCCAGGGTTAAACGAGGAGATTAAGGATGTAGATAAGGCAATGCTTGCTGCTGAAAAAATAGGTTTTCCTGTTTTAATTAAAGCCTCTGCTGGTGGTGGTGGAAAGGGAATGAGAATAGTCCATGAGAAAAAGGATTTTAAACAACAAATGAAAAGAGCAGTTAGTGAGGCAGAAAATTCTTTTGGAAATGGAGCTGTTTTCATTGAAAAGTATCTTTCAAAACCTAGGCATATTGAAATTCAAATACTAGCAGATCAACATGGAAATGTAGTTCACCTATTTGATAGAGATTGTTCTATTCAAAGAAGACATCAGAAAATAGTGGAAGAAGCTCCTTCATCTGTTGTTTCTGAAAAATTAAGAGCAATTATGGGTGAAGCTGCCTGTAATGTAGCACGGTCTTGTAATTACTACGGGGCAGGCACAGTAGAATTTATATTTGAAAATAATTCTTTCTATTTTTTAGAAATGAATACTCGTTTACAAGTTGAACATCCTGTAACAGAATTGATTACAGGTTTAGACCTAGTTGAAGAGCAAATTAATATTGCAAAAGGAAAAAAGTTAGCAATTTCTCAAAAGGATTTGAATATAAATGGACATGCCATTGAAATAAGAGTCTGTGCAGAAGACCCATATAATAATTTCATGCCTGATACTGGAATAATTGAACTATATGAAATCCCAAAAGGAACTGGGGTAAGAGTGGACGATTGTACTAAACAAGGATCTGAAGTTTCTATATATTATGATCCAATGATTTCTAAATTAATTGTCCATGCTGATAATAGAATTGAAGCTATTAAAAAAATGATAAATGCAATTAATAACTACATTATATATGGCTTGAAAACTACTCTTCCCTTTTGTAAATATGCACTAAACCATCCCAATTTCAAATCGGGTAATTTCGATACTGGATTTGTTAATTTATACATAGATGATTATAAGTCAATGGTTGATGAAAACAATTCAAATAAAGTTGGATTAGCTGCAATTTTTCAATTGTATAAAATGGATAAAATTTCTACTTCTTTTCTTCCATCCACTGTTACCAATTGGGTAAGAAACGTCTGATACTGTCTTTATGTCAGTTTGTTTGTCAGTTTTATTACTTGATTTCTGCCAAAATTCCAGAATTTTAAATTAATTTATAGATGGCATATACTTTGCATTGTTTATCATAAATTAAAAAAAATATTAAAATGGCAAAAATTATAGGCATTGATTTAGGAACTACCAACTCTTGTGTTAGTGTAATGGAAGGAAATGAACCGGTTGTAATCCCAAATAGCGAAGGCAAAAGAACAACTCCTTCAGTAGTTGCTTTTGTTGAAGGTGGCGAAAGAAAAGTTGGAGACCCTGCAAAGCGACAAGCTATTACCAATCCTCAAAATACTGTTTATTCCATCAAAAGGTTTATGGGTAACAGATTTGATGAAGTAAGTAAAGAAGTTAAAAGAGTTCCTTATAAGGTAGTTAAAGGAGACAACAATACTCCTAGAGTTAACATAGATAAAAGAAAATATTCTCCTCAAGAAATTTCTGCAATGATTTTGCAAAAAATGAAAAAAACTGCAGAGGATTTTATTGGGCAAGAAGTTTCCGGAGCTGTAATTACAGTACCTGCATACTTTAACGATGCACAAAGACAAGCTACTAAAGAAGCTGGTGAAATTGCTGGCCTTAAGGTTGAGAGGATTATTAACGAACCTACAGCTGCTGCTTTAGCATATGGAATGGATAAGTCTGGTAAAGACATGAAAATTGTTGTTTTTGATTTTGGTGGTGGTACACATGATGTTTCTATACTTGAATTAGGAGATGGTGTATTTGAAGTTCTTTCAACAGACGGAGATACCCATCTTGGAGGGGATGATGTTGATCAAAAAATTATTGACTGGTTATCTGACGAGTTTAAAAAGGACGAAGGGATTGATCTTAAAAAAGACCCTATGGCGTTGCAAAGATTAAAAGAGGCTGCTGAAAAAGCTAAAATTGAGCTTTCTTCATCTGCATCAACAGAAATAAACCTTCCTTACATAATGCCAGTTGACGGAATTCCAAAACACTTAGTTAGGAGTTTATCAAAAGCCAAGTTTGAGCAATTGATAGATGATTTAGTTAAAAGAACTATTGATCCATGTAAATCTGCTTTGAAAAGTGCAGGTTTATCTAAATCTGATATTGATGAGATAATTTTAGTTGGTGGTTCCACAAGAATTCCAGCTATTCAAGAAGCTGTGGAAAAGTTTTTTAGTAAATCTCCTTCCAAAGGTGTAAATCCTGACGAAGTTGTTTCTTTAGGAGCTGCTATACAAGGAGGAGTATTAACAGGTGAAGTTAAAGATGTATTACTATTAGATGTAACTCCATTATCTCTTGGAATTGAGACTATGGGGGGTGTTTTCACAAAACTAATAGATTCTAATACTACTATTCCTACACAAAAATCTCAAATATTTTCTACAGCTGCTGACAACCAACCTTCAGTTGAAATACATGTTCTTCAAGGTGAAAGATCTATGGCAGCAGACAATAAAACAATTGGTAAATTTCACTTAGACGGTATTCCACCATCTCCTAGAGGTGTTCCTCAGGTTGAAGTATCTTTTGATATTGATGCCAATGGTTTAATTCAGGTGAAGGCAGTAGATAAAGCTACTAATAAAGAGCAATCTATAAGAATTGAAGCATCTTCTGGATTATCAGAAAAAGAAATAGAGAAAATGAAAAAAGAAGCGGAAGCTAATGCAGATGCTGATCTAAAGGTAAAAGAAGAGGTGGAAAAAGTCAATGCTGCTGACAGTTTGATTTTTCAAACTGAAAAGCAACTTAAAGAATATGGAGACAAGATTCCTGAGGAAAAGAAAAAACCAATTGATGAGGCTTTAGCCGAATTAAAGACTGCGCATGCAGCTAAGGATTTAGCAACTATTGATACTGCTATGGAAAAATTAAACACTGCTTTCCAAGCTGCTAGTCAAGATATGTATCAAGCAAGTAATGGCGATGCTGGTGGACCTAGTGGAGATGATACTAAAGCCGATGGAAATAGTAAAAGTGATGAGGAAGTAACAGATGTAGATTTCGAAGAAGTTTAATTCTCATATCCAATCTTATATAAAAGCTGGCTATTGCCAGCTTTTTTTTTGAATTCACAATATTTTCCCCTAGGTAAACAGGTAATATGAAATACCCATTATTTATTTTTTTAAATCATTGGTATTTACATTGAGACAAATTACCATTTATTTCAAATTGAAATTTACTTATTTATTTTTTAAGCTTGTTTTTTTAGAGCTTGTTTTAAAAATACAAGTTACACTAAAAAGTTTTTTTCTGAGTCTTTAATTGCTTTATCCATTGTCTTTAAAAGTGTCATTTCTATTAAAATTATCCAATAAATTAGGGGAGGATAATACCCAAACACCTTTTAAAAAAAATGAATACCCATAAACTAAATATTTTTCTCTAATTTAGAGAGATAATTAATTTATATTAAAATGAAAAAAATACTTGCTCTTTTATTATTCTTAATTCCATTTTTATTATTTGCTGGAGATTGGAATGGTTCTGAAGTTGTTGAAAACGAAGTTTGGAAAATGTCCCCATTATTTTTCATTATTGCAAGCTTATTTATAGGAATTATTTGCAAGCATTTTCTTAAAAAAGTTCCTATTCCTTTTACGGTTATTCTATTAATTATAGGTTTATTTCTTGGAGTTGTTCATCGTTTTGAATGGTTAGAAAATATTTCATTACTTGACGAGTCAATTTTTTGGGCTGGACATATAAAACCAGAAATTATTCTCTATGTTTTTCTTCCTACTTTAATTTTTGAAGCTGCGTTCGATCTTGATGTACATACTTTTAAAAAATCTTTTTGGAATGCTTTTCTAATGGCAGTTCCTGGAATTATTGTAGCCATTTTCATAAGTGCTAGTATGGCAATGGGAATTAAATATTTTGGAATCGGATTTGGTAATTGGGATTGGTACGTTTCTCTTATGTTTGGATCAGTTATTTGTGCTACCGATCCAGTAGCAGTAGTAGCTCTATTAAAAGAATTAGGTGGGGGTAAAAAACTTAGAACTTTAATTGAAAGCGAATCACTTTTAAACGATGGAACTGCAATAGTAGTTTTTATGATTTTTTATTCTGCAATTAGTTCGCAAATAGCAGGATCTACTAACCCTGAAATAATCGGAAGTGCTATTGATTTTATAAAAGTAGCCTTTGGTGGTGTTGCTATAGGTGCTGCCATTGGTTTTTTGACTTTATCACTTTTTAAAACAGTTTTCAATGATAGTTTATTTGAAATTACGGCCATAATAGGTTCTGCATATTTAACATTTTTTATTGCAGAAAGTTTTCATCTGTCTGGTGTAATTGGGTTGGTTACTTTGGGGTTAATAATGGCGGGTCGAGGAAAAACAAGAATCAGTCCAGAAGTTGGTCATTTCCTTCACGATTTCTGGGTTTTGGCTGCATTTATTGCAAATACTCTGATTTTTATAGTAGTTGGAGTAATAATTGCTCATCGTACCAGGTTTGAAATGGAAGATTTTATTGATTTAGCCATTGTCTATTTAGGCATTCATCTTATAAGAGGATTCATTATTTTTGTCTTGTTTCCAATAATGAAAAAGATAGGATATGGAGTTTCAGTAAAGGATTCTATTGTTTTGTGGTGGGGAGGATTAAGAGGTGTTATTGGTTTAGCTATGGCCTTAATTGTAGCTGAAACATCAAGCATCCCTCATGATATACGAGATCAATTTTTATTTATAACTGCAGGAATTGTTCTTTTAACTTCTTTAATAAATGCAACTACAATAAAAGCTCTAGTAAAAGGATTGGGACTAACTAAAGTTCCTTTAGCAAAAGCAACTTTGGTAAATCACACAATTGATAAACTTAGACATAGTGCAGAATTGAGATTGGAATTAATGAAAAAAGATAGATTTATGGGCGGAGCAGACTGGAGTCATGTAGAAAAATTTCTTCCCACTCCTTGGAGTCCTTCAAAAGATGAATTACTAGATAAAGTTGAAAATGGGTTGATTAAAGAACTAAGAATAAACTTATTAAATAAAGAAAAATCTTCCTATTGGAAATTATTTAGTAAAGGTTTGTTAGGAAGATCAGCTTATAATTTATTAATGAAGATAAATAATGAACTATTAGACCAAGGTGGTGAATTTTCTATAGCCAGTTCTTCCAACATAGATTTGTTGTGGGGCAGCTCAAAAATCTTTAATGAAGTTCAGGATTGGAAAATTTTAAGTAAATCATCCAATAAAGATTTGTTTTCTCAGCTATATACCAATTATGATGCTGTTAGAGCAATGATTAAATCTCAAGATGATCTTTTAGTTTTAGTAAAGAACTTAGAATCCGATACTTCCAATACAAAAGATCAAATTATTGTATTAAAGTCTTTAAAGGAAGAGGTAAATGAGAAAAAAATTCAAGGACTTACATTTCTAAGAAATTTAAAAAATGCTTTTCCAGAAGTTTACAAAACAATTGAAACCAGACAGGCTAGTAGAGATTTATTGAATTTTCAAAAAACAGAACTTACTAGCATGATTAATTTGGGTAGGGTAGATAAAGATGATTCTGACAAGTTCTTGTTGGAAATTGAAATGAAAATGAGTAATCTTCTTACAAATCCACCAACATTTAAACTTCCTAAATCTCAAGAACTTTTAAAGCTTATTCCTTGGATAGAAAAATTGGATGACTTTTCTGTTGTGAATTTGTCTAAAATTATTGAAATTAAAATTTTCCCTGCAAATTATTCATTTGATAAGGAGCTCAATTCGAACGATATAGGAATTTTGGTTAGAGGAAATGCAAAATTTGACGATAATGACCAATCTAATGATTTAGAAATTGGCTTTATTATATCTAAAAGAAATAAAAAAATCACAAGTGCTAGTAAAGTTGTTTCCAATTCTCCACTTACTTTAATTTGGGTTGCTGAATCCAAATTCAATTCTTTTGTTAAACTAGTTAAAGATTTTGATGCTCAAATCAGTTAATTTTTTCTGTTTTCTGAAAACTTAGGATATTTCTTTTAATACCTATTGCTAAAAAAAATTATATATTCTACTTTAATTATCCAAAGAAATATCTAATTAAATTCTAAAATAGAATATATTTAGCTTATGATAAAAAGTTATTTTAGAAATATCCCATCCAAATTCCATTATTTTTTTTCTTTTTTAATTTTTCAATTATTATTTTCTATTGTTTTCGCTCAATCGATTAATTTTAAATATGGAGAATTTGATTTAACTAATTCTTTTGAAGATTTTCTTAATGAAGAATCTGTAGAGCCATCTTTAAATCAGGAAAATTATTATAAAATAATAAGGTTTTTTTCAATTCCAAATAGTGAAATCAGAAAAGAATTAGAATCAAAAGGAATTGATTTTTTAGATTATATTTCTCAAAATTCATATACAGTTTCTATTCCAAATAATTTCTTAAAATCTAATTTATATGGTTATAACATTACACATGTTCAGGATATTCCTAAAATTTTAAGATGTGACCCTGCAATTTTTGAATCTCCGATTCCTCAATGGGCTGATAAAGGCGACAAAATTAAGCTGGAAATTATCTTGATGAAAAATTATGAATTAAATTTCTTTAAAAATTATTTAGATCTTTTGGGTTCTACTATAATTGACATTAATAGTTCTGCAAATATTGTAAGATGTGAATTCCCTAAAAATAAATTAGAGGAACTTTCGGAAATTCAATTTATTAATTTTATCTCATTTATTTCTGCACCTGGTGAGCCCGAAGATACTGGTGGAAGGTCTTTACATCGATCAAATTCTATAAATACAGAACTCAGTAACGGACGAAAGTACGATGCTTCTGGTGTTAGTGTCTGTGTTAATGACGATGGATTTGTAGGTCCTCATATTGATTTTAAAGGAAGAACAGAACAAAGTACGGTAGTTAATGATTTGAATGGAGACCATGGTGACATGGTTGCTGGGATTCTTGGTGGAGCAGGTAATTTAAATCCTAAATACGAAGGGATGGCTAAAGGTGCTAAAATTCATGTAAGACAATATAGTTCATCTCTACCTAATTCTGTACAATTAAATAATGATAGCAATGTTATGATATTTTCTTCGTCTTATGGTAATTCATGTAATGCAGGATACACTTCATTATGTTATCAAATTGATAGAGAAATAGTTTTAAATCCTTCTTTGATTCAAGTTTTTTCATGTGGAAATTCAGGAAATAGTAATTGTGGTTATGGTGCTGGTTCTGGCTGGGGAAATATTACTGGTGGACATAAGCAAGCTAAAAATGTAATTGCTACCGCAAATCTAAATTATGATGGAACTTTAGTTTCTAGTAGTAGTAGAGGACCAGCTTCAGATGGAAGAATCAAACCAGATATTGCTGCTCATGGAAATGGTCAGATGTCCACAGATCCTAATAATATCTATAATGCTGGAAGTGGTACATCTGCGGCAGCACCAGGAATCTCTGGCGTTTTGGCTCAACTTTATCAAGCTTATAGAGAACTAAATTCAGGCTTAGACCCAGAATCAGGTCTTTTAAAAGCCTGTTTGTTGAATACAGCCCAAGATTACGGAAATACTGGTCCAGACTTTTCTTACGGTTGGGGAATTGTAAATGCACTGAAGGCAGTAAAGGTTTTAGAAGAAAATAGATACCAAGATTCTTTAATCGATAATGGTGACTTACATACTATTAACTTTAATATTCCAGAAGGAACTAAAGAAGCAAGAATAATGTTATATTGGATGGATCCAGAAAGATCTCCTTCTTCTTCCATATCTTTACTTAATGATCTTGATTTGAAAATAAGTAACAACAATGGTGATTTCTATCCTTGGGTTTTAAATCCAACTCCAAATTCTTCATTATTATCTTTACCTGCAACTACTGGTGAAGACCATCTAAATAATATGGAACAAGTTACTATTTTTGATCCTACATCCGGTAATTATACCGCAGAAATATCGGGTTTTAATATCCCTGTTGGACCACAAAAATACTACATACTCTATGAATTCATTTCCGATGAAATTATAGTTACTTATCCAATGGGTGGAGAAGGATTAATCCCCCATAGAGCAGAATTTATTCAATGGGATACCTATGGTACTCAAGGATATTTTAATGTAGAGTATTCCGTTAACAATGGGGTTTCTTGGTCTACAATTGGTAACCAAGTAAATGGTTCATCTAGAATAAAGCAATGGCCAATACCAAATTCTGTTTCTGGAGAAGTTCTTGTCAGAGTATCTAGAGATGGCATTTCTGGTCAATCTTCAGATGTTTTTTCAATTATAGATTTTCCTAAGAATATTAAAATAAATAATGTTTGTGAATGTGAGTTTTCTATAAGTTGGAATGCAGTCCCATTTGCAGCAGAATACGAAATTTCAGTTTTAGGAGAAAAATACATGGATTCTATTGGCTCAACAACTGAAACTTCTTACAATATTCCAATAGATAATCCAAGTGATGAGGTTTGGTTCTCTGTTAGAGCAATTACTGAAAATGGTACTAAAGGGGTTAGGGCAGTAGCAGAATTTTATGATGGAAGTGGTGTCTCAAATTGCTCTTTAAATTCAAATTTCTATACCAATAAATCACAATTATGTACAGATTTACCAGTAAATCTATACGACCAGACCGTAGGATGTCCTACAAACTGGCAATGGAGTTTTCTTCCCAATACAGTTACTTATTTAGAAAATACTAATTCAAACTCACCAAATCCTATTGTAAGTTTTGAAAATGATGGTTTGTATCTGGTAAGTTTGACAACTCAGAATACAAATTCGACAAGCACAATAGAAAAAAATGATTTTTATAATGTTGTTTCAGCAGACCTATTAATGGAGGCAACAGAGATTTCTGAGGATTTTAGTGCTTTAAATTTCCCTCCTGAAAATTGGAAGGTTTTAAATAGTGGACAAAATTTTTCTTGGAAAGATACCACTATATTTACTCAAGAATCTTCGCAAAACAGAGTAGCTTTTTTTAATAATAATTTAGATGGTTATTTTGATAAACTTATTACTCAACCTATTTATTTAGATAATGAATTGTCCAATCCTTATTTGTCTTTTGATGTTTCATATTCATCGATTTCTGATAGTATTGAAGATGCCTTATTGGTAGAAGTTTCTCAGGATTGTGGTTCTACTTTTACAGATACTATTTATTTCAAATCTGGGAAGTTTTTGTCTACGGATATTCAAAATAATTATACTAATTCAAGTTATAATACTTTTAGAAATGAATCAGTATCACTAAAAAAGTTTTTAGGAAAAAGAATTAATATTTCTTTTCTGATTAATAGTGATGGTGGAAATAATATTTATATAGATAATGTAAATCTTAGTAATAGGTCTTTAGTAGATTTTAATCCATTAGTTTTTGAAATTTTTCCAAATCCTAGTTCTGGAATTTTTAATTTATATTTTGAAGACTTTTCTATTGAAAATTTTGATTTGAGTATTGTGGATATTTCTGGTAAATTAATCCTTGATAAGGATTACTCTTTTTCAAAAGATAGTCCAAGAGCAGTTTCCCTAAATTTATTGAATTTATCTCAGGGTATTTATTTATTAAAGGTAAAAGCTAATGAAAAAAGTATTGTTAAGAGGTTAGTAATAAATGAATAAAAAAATCCGGAATTTATTATAGTTTCTTCATTTATTAGTTAAATATTGAATCATCTTAAATGTCTATTTAAAATGAGTCGATCATTTTTAAAATCTATATAGATATTCCCCAATCCTTTAATGGCATTCATTCCCAATAAATTAATTCCTTTTAAAACACATTCTTTACATATGCTCGCATGTACGTTTTCTATACTTTTATTACCTATTTGAATTTCTTTTAGTTATGGCTATACACTTTCTGACTTAAATATACCTGAAATCACTGGTGGAGTTGGGGAAATTTCATTTCAATTGATTTTTGATAAAAATAATCAGTGGGAGTTTTGTCCAGGAGATAAAGGATACAGAGATGATTTGAATTCTAAAAAGAAAAAAATCAATAATAATAGAGCTAAAAAAATTAGATAAACTCATTAAAGTTAATTGTAACAAATAATAAATTCAATAATAGGAGCATTTGCAATATTTGGTTTTGTAGCTCTAATATCAAGTTCTAATACTGCACCAACTGTAATTCACGAAGGAACACCTGAAAGTCACGTTTGGCAATTTCATATGAATCCTGGAGATGGGGTTGCAAATACAATGCACTATGCAATTAATAAAAAAACTGGAGAAGTTAAAAAGTATCACGGAGGAACTACTGCACATTGGTATGTTATAACTAAGGAAAAGTAAAGAAGAATTAATTAAAATACTTTTTCTTACTTTAATGGTTTAAAACTTATAAAATGAAGAAATTATTTTTATTCGTTTTTCCTTTGACATTTTTAGTTTCTTGTGATAAAACAGAATGTATAGAGACAAATTGCACAGAAGGAGTTCCTATGTCATATATACCAGTATGTGGATGTAATGATATTACTTATCCTAATTGGGAAACCGCAGAATGTTACGGAATAACAAAGTACAAAAATGGTGAATGCAAAGGCGACTAACCTCAATTTGCTTTCTTAACTAAATTTTACTTAGTATTAATTCTGAAGAACTCACATTTGGTTCACTTGAACTTATTAGAGACATATTTAATGTCTCATAAGTTAAAGCATTAACTGAATAAGTATTTGCAACTATTACTTTTTGTACTCTTATACTAACCGCCTTAGCATATATGCAAAGCACAGTTCAAGGACATTTACAAACACAAGCTTATTGTGAATATACAGTAGGAAGAAACTTTAAAATATTTGGCATGCAAATCGGCTGCGGAATTGATTTTAGTTCTTATGCTATGGCATATGCTAAAGCTGGTAAAAAACCAGCAGTTGGCTGTGGTGTTATAATTAATGGTGAAACTGCTATAAATTGTATGATGGAGCTGTAGAATGTTACCAAATTAAAATAAAAAAACCATAACTGTCTATTAATTAGTTAGTTATGGCTTTAGGTGGTGATCGCGCTAGGATTCGAACCTAGGACCGCCTGCTTAGAAGGCAGGTGCTCTATCCAGCTGAGCTACGCGACCAATTTGTCGCGCAAAAATAGAAAAAATGTTGGACTTAATAGTTATCTTTTATATTTCCTGAAAAAAATCTTTTGATTTGAATTTTCATGAGAATTTAATAAGATATTTAAACATTAAAT
>PAST01000008.1 GCA_002713405.1 Crocinitomicaceae bacterium
GGTGTAATAATTATTCCCTCATTTTACGCTATTTACATTACTAATTTTACAACAATATTTATAGGTTTGATCTTTTTTTTGTTATTCCGGATAATTAAAGTAAAAAGAGAATATAAAATCGATTGGATTGAAATTTTCTCTTATTTTCTAATATCTTCCTCAATATTTTTATTGTTATTATCGATTATATTTAATTTCAATCCAAATTATGTTATTACTGTTGATTATCAGTTTTATGCAAAATTAGCAGCATACATTAACGAGGTAAGATTCGAAAATGCGTTGCTTGATTATTCTAATACGTTAAAACAGGTATGTTTACCCTATCATTATGCTGATATCTATTTTACAGGATTAATCTCTAAAATATTTAACATACACACCCAGTACTCATTAACACTTGTCGTTTATCCAATATTATTTTCTACAATAATTTTTAGTATACGGCAATTATTTCATTCTATTTCATTAAATAAATACAATCTAGTTATTTCTGTATTGGTTCTTTTTGTTTCAATGTTTGGTCTTCTATTTCCTGAAAGTTTATTACCAATGGGTATTTGGGATATTAGTCTACTTTCAATGCCAAAACTTTCATATGTATATCTGTGTGCTGTTTGGATTATATATTTTGTAATTAAAAATGATAATCAAAATATTATTTTTTTTACGTTGGTATTATCTTTTGTGTACACTATGGCATCACCCGTTTTTTTTATCTCAAGTTGCTTATTTATTTTATTAAAAAAACGAGTTATAAATTTTGAATTTTTAAAATTAGTAAGCCCACTTATTTTGACTACCATCTTTTTTTTTACTTTTTACAAATTGAATGGTAGTGCAAATCAGCAAATAGTTGAAAACCCCTTACTGGATACTTTTACATTATTTGGAATAAAGACAGCAATTAACATAATTGGGAAAATGTCAATACAAATTATTATTTGCTCTCTCCCTTTTATTGGCTTAGTTTTTTTATTTAAAGAAAATATTTCGAAAAAAATTATTATATATTTAATTCTTATATACTTCATCTCCCTTGGAATGTGGGCTGTAGTATTTTCTATGAACGACTCTGTTCAATTATGGGCTAATGCATTTTTGCCTTTCTATAATGTTATTTTGATTTATTTTGTGTTTATTGGAATAAAAAACTCAAATTACTCAATGAAAAGGGTTTTATTTATTTTTTCTTTAATTATTGTATGTTTAAAATATAATAAAACAATTCCCAGTGAATTACAAAATAGTATAAATTCTGAAAATTATAGAGATAAAAACTTTGTATATATTTTAAATACAAAAAAATATTCCGATATTTTTTCAAAAGTTGAAAACGTTTATCAAGGCAACACAAATTCATTATTCTCTTTAAATGACAACTTAAAAATTTATTGTATCTCAACTGATAGAATTAAGCCAACAAATAAAAGTGAAAAAGCATTTATTGATAAATTAATTTTCAATAAATATTGTGAATTAAACAATGATAAAACTATAACTGAGAACAAAATCAATTTTATTGTTAATAATAAAATTAACTATTTACTAATTGATGAACCTATTATTCCCAAAGATTTAGAAAATATATTTCACGGCGAATATTCAATAGTAGATAATTTATATTGCTTCAAAACAAATGAAAATTTTAATAATCCTTAACATGCTTTTTTGGGAGAAACTAAATTTATAAATATGAAGTTTTTTTTAATAAGTTTTCCTTTGATAACCTTATTTTAAATATTCTTTTTTCTTTGCAATTCTTTTAGAATATTATTTATTATTTTTAGGTTATTAAAGTATGATTATTTGTTCTGAGAAGTTTATATAAATAATAATTATTTGTAATCTTAAAAGAATTATAATTTTAATTAATAAATCTTTTTGAAATCTCGTTATACATACTAAATATATCATATGACTAAAATACTTATAACTGGGGGCGCAGGAAATATTGGAGGATCACTAGCTAGAAAATTGGTAGAAAACTCTAATTACTTTGTAGTAGTAGTAGACAATCTATCATCTGGTTCAAAATCAAAACTTCCATCTAAAAAATTATCTAATTGGAGCTTTATTAATTGTGATGTAAATAATTATACTAGTATCTCTGAAATAATGCTGGTTAATCAGTTTGATTACGTCTTTCATTACGCAGCAGTAGTTGGTGTGAAAAGAACTCAAGAAAACCCTATAATGGTACTTAATGATATCCAAGGAATTAAAAATGTTTTACAACTCTCTAAAAATAGCTCTGTTAAAAGAGTTTTCTTTTCTTCCTCTTCTGAAGTTTATGGGGAACCAGTAGAATTACCACAGAATGAAGAAACTACACCTCTTAACTCTAGAGTTCCTTATGCTGTAGTTAAAAATGTAGGAGAATCTTTCTTTAGATCCTATTTTAAGACTTACGGGTTGCCTTATACTATTTTTAGATTTTTTAACACCTATGGGCCTAATCAAAGTGAAGATTTTGTAATTGCTAAGTTTTTGAAAGCTGCTTTGAAAGGAGATGACATTACTATTTATGGCGATGGCTCTCAAACAAGAACGTTTTGTTATGTAGACGACAATATAAATACTTGTGTTAAAATCTTAGAAGAAAATTTAATGATGAATGATGTGATAAATATTGGTGGTGCTATAGAATATAAGATTATAGATGTTGCAAAATTAATTGTTGCAAAATTAAATTCTAAATCCAAAATCATTCATTTACCCTCATTAAAAGAAGGGGATATGACTCGTAGAATGCCAGATAATTCTAAGATGATAAATATTATTAAAAAAGATTTAATTTCTTTAGACCAAGGTCTAGATTTAATGTTAAAACATCTAGATTACAGTAATTAATATCTGCAATAAATCTTTGAACCTATAAAAGCTAGTTTTCCTAGAATTTAGCACTTCTTGTTCTTTTGCTTTTTTTCTTTTTAAAGTTTTTGAAGTTTAATTTTTTTCTTTTATTGAATTTTTTGATTTGAAAATTCCTATCATTTCTATTAACATGTTTTCTTTTGGATCGAAATTTTTTAGGTACTTTATACTTAATTAAGTAATCTTTATAGAAAATATTTTTTTTAGATAAAATTACTTTGCTAAAAGTGAAATTTAACATAAAAATATCGTCATTGTATTTAGGATTTCCTCTTATATCTCCTTCTGAAAAGCTATTAGCGGTTCCTTCTGGACCATTATATTGATTGGCTATTCCTTCACCAGGGCCCTCACCAGGATTGTAGGCATAAATATTTGAAACATCGTCTAAGTAATCCGTATAATTTTTCATATATCTAAAGTATATTCCAAATTTGTAAAAGGTTTTAGTTTTAATTATTGCACCTAGCCCAAAAGGAGTTGAGATTCCTATTCGGCTATATGGTTCTATTTGCCCCTCTGTCTTTAAAGGCCTTAAGTTAACCCATTCTCTAATAGGGCTATTTGCATTTTTTAAAAAAGCACCCTTTGGATTATGATAGAAAACAGATCCGCCAATAAAAGCATACAGATTTAAGCTTGTTCTATTTCTTGGAACAATACCTAAATTGTTAATTCTAAAAAATGTATATTCTAAAGATGAATTAAGTTCGAATATTTGGTTTTGAAATCTTAAATTTCTCCATCCTCTTGGATAGTTGTTTTCAGGACCTGTAGAATTTGCATCGTCTCCACTAATCTTAACATAATTTAATCCTGAATTAATATTGATTTTTGAATTTATCTTATATCTAGTGAAGAGTCCTGATGTGATATTGGTTTGTTTTAAAATAATATCACCTAAAAATCTCTTCCCTATTTCTTCTTTACCTCCAATATCTCCAAGGTACCCAGTTCCTCCAAAATTAAATCCAATATCAAAATTAAATTCACCATCAAAATCATACTGGGAGAAAATTTGGTTTGTTACAAATCCTAATATAATAGAAATAAAAACTATTAATTTCTTCATGATTGCAAAGCTAAAATATTTATTAAACTTCTTAGTTTAATAATAGATTTACCAATCCAAAGATCTTCTTTAATTAAATTTCATACTTAAACCTGCTCTTACAAGAGCTCCACCTAAACCAATTTCACCAACTAGTCCATAATTTTCAGTAATAAAGTATCGTCCTCCCAAACAGACCCTCATAGAAAAAGGTAACAGTTCATTATCGTCAAGAATATCTGTAACGTATGGGTCATTACTTGTAAAACTATTTTTTCTCGAATTATTTCCAGCTCCAATTCCTAAATATGCATCAAAGTTTTCATCTTTTGTAAAATGGTAATTAAATCGTAAATGAATTCTAGTTCTCTCGGATTTAACAATATAATTATAGGTGACCAAGTTTCCCATTCCGTCAATATTATTAGGATCAGATGCTGAAAAACCTTGTCTGTTATAAATAAAATCTATTCCAATTCCAATTTCATCTGTAAACATATATTCTGCACAAACCCCCATTGGTCTTAGATACAAACTTTTAAAATTTTCTAATGTGTCGTTTCCAGGAAATATATTTATTGTTCCTAATCCGTACCATGGATTTATAATTAAATCTCCTTTTTTTACAGAATATAATTCTCTATCTAGTGGATTTCCATTTCCTTCTGAAAAGTCAACAGAAGGATTGGCAGTTTGAGAAAAATTGTAAGTAGAATAAATTAAACTAAAAATAAAAAGAATAGATTTTTTCATGACAATAATTTTAATTGTAAATTTCTTTAATATAAAATAAAATTGAATAATAACAAAGTTATAAAACTACTTGGAATCAAATATCCAATTATTCAAGCCGGAATGATATGGTGCAGTGGTTGGGAATTAGCTAGTGCTGTTAGTAACTCTGGTGGGTTAGGTATAATTGGCTCTGGTTCTATGTATCCTGACATTCTAAGACAAAATATTTTAAAATGTAAAAATACTACCAATCAACCTTTTGCTGTAAATATTCCTTTATTATATCCCAATATTGAAGAACATATCAAATCAATTATTGATTTGAAAGTTCCAATTGTCTTTACTTCTGCAGGAAATCCGAATATATGGACTAAGGAACTTAAACAAAAAAATATTAAAGTAGTACACGTTGTTTCCAGTGTAAAATTTGCACTAAAAGCAGAGTCTTGTGGCGTTGATGCGATTGTAGCAGAAGGTTTTGAAGCTGGGGGTCACAATGGTAGAGAAGAAACAACAACTATGTGTTTAGTCCCAGATGTTGCTAAGGTAATTAATGTCCCTTTAATCGCTGCTGGAGGAATAATTGATGGTAAAAGTATGTTGGCAGCAATGATTCTAGGTGCAGATGGTGTGCAAATGGGAACTAGGTTTGTTGCATGTAAGGAATCGTCAGCCCATGAAAACTTTAAAAACATGGTTTTAAAAGCTAAAGAAGGAGATACAAGGCTAACCTTAAAAGAAATAACACCTGTTAGAATGATGAAAAATAAATTTTATCAAGAAGTCGAAGAGCTTTATAAAACAAATCCCAGTAAAGAACAGTTATTGAACAAATTAGGTAGAGGACGGGCAAAATTAGGAATGTTTGAGGGGGACTTAGAGACTGGAGAATTAGAAATTGGACAAGCATCTTCACAAATAAATAAAGTTTTTACTGCACAAGAAATAATTCAGAAGATTATGATAGAATTTAATAGTATTAAGTCTCAAATGTTGATAGCCAATAAATTCAATTAAGAAATACAACTTTACCTTTATCTTTACGTTTTAATAGAATGAATAAGTTTTTAAATATCTCAAATAATTTTACAATCTTTTTTTTGATTTATTTCGTTAACTTTTTTTCTTTTAATACATCTTATTCACAATGTAACTCCCCTTGCTTTTGTATTCAGATAGACGAAATTGGTGAAGTTTCTATTGTATGGGATACATTAAATATAAATAATGTAAATCTTTTTGAACACCAATTTTATGCAGATACTGGGGGAGGTTTTGTCTTAATTGGTTCTGAAACAAATCCATCTATTAATTCTTTTAATTTTCAAAACTATTTTGCTGGTAATAATGCTTCTTCTTATTTTATCAAAAGTTTGTATGGTTCTTCAGGCGCTAATTTTAATTTTAGCGATACTATTTCTACCNTTTTTTTCGATTTGGTTAATTTATTTGATGGGAGAGTTGCTTTATCTTGGAATCATCCAGTTGCAGTAAATACACTTCCTTCAAATAGCCAATACATTATAGAAAATTCTTCTCCTTCAAATCCCCCAACTTCNGCTGTTTGGAATCAAGTAGTGTCTCTTCCCATAGATTCTTTAAACTATACAGACAATATTAGTATTTGTTCCTCATGGCTTAACTACAGGGTAAGACTATCATCNAATAGTTGTGATTTTTTATCCAATTTAGATGGTGGNTTTATTGAAGATCAACAAGCACCAGATGCACCAGTAATTAATTTGGTAACTCAAGATACATCAAATAATCAAATGTATATTAATTGGAGCCCTAGTATTGCACAAGATGTAATGGCTTATATAGTTTTTAAATTNTCAAATGGATCTTGGAATCCTTTAGATACTATTTATGGAATTCAAAATACAACTTTTTACGACACTGCAATAACTACTTTTCAAAATGATATTGTAAAGTATTCAATTGCCGCTATGGACAGTTGTAGCTCTGGGAATCCACCACAATTCAATACTTCTGCTGCTGGTGATGAACATAACAATATTTTACTTAGNGCACAGTATGAACAATGTACAGGTGAAGTCCTACTAAGTTTCAATGAATATGTTAATTGGCCATTTGGTGTTTCTAGCTACAAAATATATTATAANAATGATGCTAATTCTAATTGGCAATTATTGGACTCTACTAACTCCTTAAATTATTCTTATTTAATTCAACAAGGAAATATGAANTACAATTTTATTGTAGTAGCTGAGTCTGATACCTTGACAATTAGTTCTCTTTCTAATATTGTTGAATTCTATGCAAATCAACCTCCTATTCCACAATCTTCTTATATTTCACAAGTACAGGTTAATAGTGATACAATTTTAGTAAAATATCTTGGAGATAATGGCATAGGCATTAAAAGGTTAAATATTTANAGATCTCTAGATAATGGAATAAGTTTTGAATTGATTAGTTCTGAATTGAATCCAATTTTTCCATTTATATATTATGATTTAGATGTGTATCCTGGTGAAAGATCTTATCTATATCAAATGTCAGTAACAGATTCCTGTCTTAATGANGTCGCTTTTTCAAATTTAGGTCAATCAATTTTTTTAGATGTTAGCTCTGATGGTTATTTAATAAATAATTTGGTTTGGAATCCTTATGAAAACTGGGAAAACGGAGTACAGAAATACGAGATTTTGACTTCAAATAATTTAAATCCAACTTTTGAATTACTNGTTGAAGATTCAAGCTTGAATTATCTACATGATTTTACTAATTTTTTAGAACCATTATTTGACGGTAGAATATGTTATCAAATTTTAGCAATAGAAAATCAATCAAGTTTTGGCNCACCTGGAATTAGCACCTCAAACATTAATTGTTTGCAAAACGAACCAATTGTTTTTATACCAAATGCTTTAGATATAAATGGGGTTGTGAATTATTGGAANCCTATTGTTAAGATGATAGACTTTAGTGATTATAAAGTTTCAATTTATAATAGAAATGGAGAATTAATAGCATTATTAGAAAATATAGATCAAGTATGGGATGGTAAAATTNTAAATTCAAATAACTTAGCATCTATGGGGGTTTATGTATATCAACTGGAGTTTAAAAGCCCTTCTGGAAAGTACTTTCATAAAAAGGGACATATAACTCTTATTAGATAGTTTAGGTTTTTTGCTTTTTCTTCTTTGCTGCTGGAAAAAGAATATTATTTAATATAAGTCTATAACCAGGTGAATTTGGATANAGATTTAAATCAGTAGGAGGATCATTTACATAGTGTCTATAATCTTCTGGGTCATGACCTCCATAAAAAGTCCATTGCCCTTTGCCATACTCCCCGTGAATATATCTAGCAGTTCCAAAAACTTTAGANTCTCCCATCACCAAAACATTTGANTTAATCAAGCTGGATTTAAAATCAGTAGTTTGTCCCATAAACCCTTTTATGATTCTTGTATGATTTTGGCAAAGTAGGGTAGGNACTATNTCCCACTTTGCAGAAAAATCAAATAAGGTAAATAAGTCTTGATTTTCNGGAAGTTTATGTAACATAGTTCCATCAATATCTGAAAACTCATATTCCATTGGATTGGACTTAAGTTTAAAATCTTTAAAAGCCAAGGTGTTTTTGTATTCAAGTTTGGATTGTGCANTCGGATCTGCTTTGTCTCCATCNAACATATATTCACAAATATCTGTATTTTCAGCTGATAATGCTATGTCATAAGAATCAGTACCAGAACACATTGTGAATAAAAAACCGCCACCAGCAATAAATTCTTTAATTGATTTACCAACTTGTAGCTTAAGCTCTGAAACTTTATTAAACCCTAANTCTTTTGCACTTAGCTCTGCATTTTTTTGTTGTTNCATATACCAAGCCGCATTTCTATAGTTTCTATAGAATTTCCCATACTGACCTGTGAAATCTTCGTGGTGTAAATGAAGCCATTCGTATTTAAATAATTCATTTTTTATAATTTCTTTATCGTATATCTCTTCNTAGGGAATCTCAGCATAAGAAAGCACAAGAGTTACAGCATCATCCCAGGGTTGTTTNCCTTTAGGAGTATATACTGCAATTTTTGGAGCTTTCTCTAATCTTANAATTTCCTGATTGANTTCAGGATTAGCAATATTTGATTTTATTTGTGCTACTTTGGAATTTGTGAGAATATTAAAACTAACNCCTCTTATAATACATTCNTCTTGGATTGAAGAATTATTTTTTATCAAAAAACTTCCTCCTTGGTAATTTAATAGCCAATCAACTTCAATTTCGTTTTGTAAAATCCAATAGGCAATTCCATAAGCTTTTAGATGATTGGTCTGATTATGTTCCCCCATTGGAATTAAGATAAAGGATGCTGAATAGGAGACGTTTATGAGAANAAAAACAGAAAGTGTAATGATTTTTTTTAAAATTCTCATTTAGAAATAAATATTATTATAAATTCTTTAATTTTAAAAAGGATCTTCATTNGAAGAATCGTCATTCATTTTTGAAGGCATAGTAAANGAGGAAACATCGTCTCCAAAATCATTATTAGGTTTCATTCCTGAATTGTANATGAAGTCATTTTGGCTAAGTCCGTCAAGGTCTGAGAATTTAGCATATTTACCAATAAATTTTAATCTTACATCTTTGAGTGAACCATTTCTATGTTTGGCTANNATAATTTCTCCTTGATTGTTACATGGAGATCCGTCTGGCCATTCAGTGAGTTGGTAGTATTCAGGACGGTAAATAAAACCTACAATATCTGCATCTTGTTCAATAGCTCCTGAATCTCTTAAATCTGAGAGCATTGGTCTTTTATCTCCNCCTCTTGTTTCAACTGATCTACTTAGCTGGGAAATTGCNATTATTGGAATTTCAAGCTCCTTAGCAATTTCTTTTACAGATCTTGANATATTACTTATTTCCTGTTCTCTATTTCCACCTTTTCCTCCTGAACTCATTAATTGCAGATAGTCAATAATAATTAACTGTACGTCATGTTGTTGTTTGAGTCTTCTACTTTTTGCTCTTAATTCAAAAATTGAAAGTGCAGGAGTATCGTCAATATATATTGGCGCTTCNGAAAGCGACTTGGTTCTTTCAAAGAACTGTTCAAATTCAGACTTGGAAAAATTACCTCTTCGTATATCTTCCGCTGGTATTTCTGCCTCTCCAGATATTAATCTATTAACTAGTTGTATGGAACTCATTTCTAAAGAAAAAATCGCTACTGGATGTTTGTAATCTACAGCAACATTTCTTGCCATAGACAAAACAAAAGCGGTCTTTCCCATTCCAGGTCTTGCAGCAATAACTATCATATCAGATTTTTGCCAACCGGAAGTGATTTTATCCAACTCTTTAAATCCAGATCCAACTCCATTAATNCCATCTTCCTTTTGCATAGCAATCTCTATTTCAGATTGAGCTTTAAAAAGAAGAGAAGCCATAGATTCATAATCTTTTCTAATATTGCCTTCTGTAACTTTNAAAAGTTCACTCTCTGCCTCGTCAAGTAAATTGAACACATCTGTTGTTTCATCNTATGCATTTTGAATTACTTTTCCTGAAATTCTTATCATTTCTCTTAAAATATATTTCTGAACAACAATTCTTGCGTGAGATTCTGCATGGGCTGAAGATGCAATTCTATTGGTTAGTTGTGAAATATAATATGCTCCACCAACAGAGTCTAGGTCTCCATTGGATTTTAATTTTTGAGTAACTGTTAATATATCTATACTTTCAGATGAAGAAAATAAATCTTGAATAGCAGCATAAATTTTTTGATGTGCTTCTTTGTAAAAAATCTCTGGTTGGTGAATAATATCTATAACATCATTCAAGGGTGACTTTTCTAGCATGAGTGCCCCTAAAATAGCTTCTTCTAAATCTATTGCTTGAGGAGGTAGCTTTCCTATTCCAGAAAGGTCTTGCGGTCTAGTAATTGTCTTTAGTGTAGNTCTTTTTGGTATTTCAACTCGATTTTCCATTAAAACAAATGTAAACTATTAAAGATTATCCATTTGATTTTGATGCTTTAAAAATTATCAAATAACTTTATTAACAAATGTTAGTAAATCATAAAGTTCAAATATTAATATTTATCTCTTTAATGCAACTTTATTGTAGTTGTACAAAAAAAGATGCTAATCCTCCAGAGATATATCTACAGAGNCCANTATCTAACGAGTCTTTTCAATTACCTTGCGATATTAAAGTTTCTGGATATGCGATNGATAACGAAAAGGTAGATAGAGTAGAGGTAGCCCTTATTTCTGAAAATTCTGTTACTATTATCCAAGGTTTTAATATTGAANCTGACAGTTCATATTTTGAATATGATCTTTCTTTATTTGTAGAAGATCGATTGCTTTTAAGTGGAAATTATTTTATAAATATTAAAGCTTATGATGAATTTGAAAATTTCACNTCAGAATATATTTCTATTTATTTAAATGAAATCCCNAAAACTCTTGAGTCATTAATTTATATAACTAGTAATTCTAANCAGACTTTTATACATCAGCAAGACTCCTTAGGTAATTCTCAATTAGTTAAACAATTATCAGGAAATCATATTTTATCCATGGGAAATTCAAGATCTCAACATCTTTTTGTAGGAACTGATCAGAATGGTGATTTCATTGATTTGAATAGTTTTACNANCCTATGGAATGTTCCAATAGCANCTCCAAATAATCTATTATTTATTGATGGCTCTAATTCAAATTATGGNGATCAATCCCATTTAGTTTTNGGGGACGGCAGGATTATCTCTTACAACAAGAATGGAAATATAATTAATACCATTTATTCGAATCCTCAAGAATTATTTGGAAAATTTAATATTCAAGAGGATATTGTTTTGGTTGAAACTTATTCAAGTTTTTTAGAAAGAGACTTGTCGGTTTATTTTAGACAATCTGGAATTGAAAAGCAAAGGGTAGAAATAAACGGTGAAATTGTTAAAATAGTCCCTATTTTAAATAATGAGTATGCTATATTTTCTCAGTTTTTAAATGTATCTAGAATAAGTATTTATTATGAAAACTTGAATCAATTATACACAGATTTAGAGCTGCCAAATTCCATAATTTACGATGCTAGATTTATTAATGATTATTTAATATTTAGTTCCTCTAACGGTCTATATAAATATGATTTCAACTTAAATATTTTAAATCAAATTAGCTCAAATATAAAACCAAGCAAAATAATTCTAAATGAAATGGATCCTTTTATTTATTTGACTGTTGGTGATGAACTATGGACATATAGTGAGGATGGGAATCTAAGTTTTCTTTCTAGCTTTTTAGATTCGATAAGAAATTTTATTCCTATTTATAATAAGTAATTAATTACCCATATTGCTGAACTTTTCAGTTCGTAACTCAATCCTTTTTTCAGGACTTAATTTTTCAAGATCTTCGATGTTCTTTTTAATTTCAGTTTTCAGTTTTTTAAACATTTTTTCGGGTTCTGCATGTGCTCCGCCTAAAGGTTCTTTTATTATCCCATCAATTAATTTATTTTTAAGCATATCCTTTCCTGTTAGTTTAAGTGCGTTTGCTGCATTTTCTTTGTAATCCCAACTCCTCCAAAGTATAGAAGAACATGATTCTGGTGAAATAACTGAATACCAGGTATTTTCTAGCATTATAACTTTATCCCCAATGCCAATTCCAAGAGCACCTCCCGATGCTCCTTCTCCAATAATTATACATATTACAGGTACTTTAAGAAGCATCATTTCATATAAATTTCTAGCTATTGCTTCTCCTTGACCTCTCTCTTCTGCTTCAAGTCCTGGGTAAGCTCCTGGTGTATCGATAAGAGTTACTACCGGCTTATTGAATTTTTCAGCCAACTTCATGAGTCGTAATGCTTTTCTATATCCTTCAGGATTAGCCATTCCAAAGTTTCTATATTTCCTTTGTTTTGTATTTCTTCCCTTTTGCTGACCGATTATCATGTAGGTTTTTCCATCAATATCACCAAATCCTCCAACCATAGCTTTATCATCTTTTACATTTCTATCTCCATGTAATTCTAGAAAATTCCCATTAGTCATAGAATTTATATAATCTAAAGTGTAAGGTCTATCTGGATGTCTACTTAGTTGTACTTTTTGCCAGGGATCTAAATCTTGAAAAATTTTCTTTGTAGTTATGGATAATTTAATCTCCAGTTCTTTTAAAGTAGACTTAATATCCACTTGTCCTTTATCTCCAATTTCAATAGCCTGAGCTATTTGATCATTAATTTCTTCAATTGGCTTTTCAAACTCTAGGTAAGAACGTTCCATTTTTTAAATTATTTATAAAGTAAAATTAGTAATATTTAATATTATACAATGTACATAAAAGATTATTTCATCAAATAAAGATTTTTAAAAACCTATTAATTTAAATATTTAAAAGATAACAATGTATTATTTTTGTTTCCACCAAAAAACTTATATTTTTGCAAGCGTTAAAATTCAAATAATGAGTAAAAGAACATTTCAGCCATCGAATAGAAAAAGAAAAAACAAGCATGGTTTTAGATCTAGAATGGCTACTAAGAATGGTAGAAAGATTTTGAATGCTAGAAGAAGAAAAGGCAGAAAAAAAGTTTCTGTTTCTGACGAAGCTAGACCCAAAAGATAGGTTTATTTACACTTAATTTATCAGGGCACCCAGTTTTGACTTGTTAAAATAAGCGCCTCTTGAACCGAAATCCTTTCCCCATAGTTGTAAGCTGTTACAAATGGACCTGGGAAATCATAGTTATTTAATTCATTTCTTGAGTCTCTTGCTTTACTATACTCAGCATTAGAACCTACAGTATATTTTATCCACCCATTATGACTTTCTAGAGAATATTCTCCTTTATAGTTATAAAAATTGGATATTTTTTTATTACTTATTATTCTATGACCAGCTAGTATTTGTACTTTGTAATCTATACTGTTATTCACTTTTTTTGCTGAAATTATATTTTTTAAACCTTTGTCATCTATAACTTTTGGCAAACTTGTTTTGTTAATTATTTCATCGGTATCTTTGTAAGTAACTATATTTTCTTCTAGATTTTTACTAACCAATTTTAATGAAGTTTCTTCTTTAAATGGGTCATATTCAGTTTTAGGAATTTCTATACCGCTATTATAACCCTTCATAATTAGATCTTCTGACGAAAACACACCTGAAATTGTGAAGTTAGAATCTAGTCCTTTAATATTTGATATTTTATATTTTACTATTACTTCACTGTTAGAATCTGGAATACTAGTCCATATAAATTTTACATAGCCATCGATATTTTTAAAAACACTCCCTGCAGTTTCAATTGCTTCAGCAGTAAAGTTTGGGGGTAGTTCTTCTTTCACTCTTGCAAAACCTTTATGATTTTCAATATAAGTTTTAACTGTAATTAAGTAACCACTTTTAATTTTTTCGATACTTCTAACAGAATTTGTAGATGATTTATTTTTGTGTATTTTCTCTTCTGAAATAAGTTTTGGATTTACTTTAAATATTAACTCTGGCACTTTAAGTTTCTTTTTTTCGTTGTCTTTGATAAATGAAAATTCTCCAGAAATTTTTTTCTTTCCAGATGTATTCTCCTGAGCAATAATTGTATAGGATAGCACAATATTTTTTTCATTTGGTAAGTCATGCCAAATAAATAATACTTCATTTTCTTTAAAAGAAAATGAAGATTCATCATTCATATTTTCTTTCACCAATATTCCATTTGCTTGGGATAAATCCAACTTTAATCTTCCAGGGCCAGAGAAATTATCTTTATTAATTATTAAATTAACTTCAATATCTTTTCCAATCGGTATTTCTTTTGGAGCTGAATGAATAATTTCTACATTATTTGTATTTAAGTTTGTGAATATTAAAAATCCTATAATATTAATAATGATCATAATTACTTTATACATATAAATATATTTATAACAAATCTAGTCTTGAACACCTGCTGTTTATAAGTCATAGCTTTCTTTTTTCAATACAAAATTGTTGAAAAGGGAATTATTAAATTTATCTTTGAGAATTTCTAGATTCTAAAATTCTTTTATCCCAAAAAGGAATTATTGAATCAAATTTTAACTAAATTTTATTGTTAGGATAATTTTTAACGCTTCTTCCTGAATCAGCAATTAATATTATTGATTTTGAGTATGGTTACAAATCTTTAAAATCAGGGATTCCGTCAAAATCACTATCTACTGGACATCCATTTGGTAAAACAGATATTTTTTTTGGAGTTTTTTGACATTTGTCATCATGATCTTTTATGCCATCAAAATCAGAATCTAGATTTTCAATAATATTTATTAATTCTCTTTTATCTTTTTTATTATTAATTCCTTCACTTGAAAAATAAACACTAACAGCTACTCCAATAGAAATAAATTTATCATTTATTCCATTAGAAATATTATCTATCCAGTCTGTAAATAGTTGATTATACTTTATATATATTTTTGCATTAAAAATATTTTTAAATTTCCATAAAAGNCCAATCGATGCAGGAAGNTATAAATTTCTGTAATTNATAGTATCTGTATTAATTGGAGATTCATATTCATAATCTCTTGATAAGAAATTAGCTGAANTTGATAAGGTATCGCTTTGAGGAATNTTTCTAATACTTCCATCATCCCAATAGTTGTAATTATTACCATCTTGATCAAGTAAGTCAGAATAAGAGCGGAAGTCTAATCTTCCAAAACCTATTGAAATGAATGGTACAATTTTATTTTGGTNATCTCTTATTTTTCTTAAATAAAAAATATTTTCAATACTTGCATGAAATATATTAGATTGNAAATTTTGGGTAGAATTATTAGATGATAATTGTCCCCAATTTAAATTTACGGAAGTCGATAAATTTGGAAAGATATTCTTTTCATAAAAAAANCCTAAACTTGATCTGTTATTTATAAATATACTTGATTTATTAGAATACTTTATATCNCCATAGAATGAATTAGTTGCATAGTTTAATCCAATGCAGTTTTTTGGTAAAGGACTATGATTTAGAAAATCTTGAGAATAATANTNTTTAACAAGAAAAATTACTGATATATAAATTAAAACTCTGATAACTAAAAATTAGGTTTTAAATGATATTTNTTATAAAACTCATCGATATGTTTTACAGCTTCTTCAGGGCTATCAACAATTTTAATCAAATCTAAATCCTCAGAATCTATGTTTTTCTCNTCTTTTAGNAAAATATCTTTGATCCAATCTATTAGTCCAGACCAGAATTTTTTGCCAAGAAGAATAACAGGAAATTTTCCAGATTTTTTTGTTTGAATAAGCGTTAGTGCCTCAAACATTTCATCTAAAGTTCCATAGCCTCCAGGAAGTACAATAAACCCTTGGGCATACTTCATAAACATTACCTTTCTAACAAAAAAGTAATCAAAGTTTATGATTTTATCCTTATCAATATATATATTAGGTTCTTGTTCGAATGGAAGTAAAATATTTAAACCAACCGATTTTCCACCACCTCTTTTTGCNCCTTTATTACCAGCTTCCATAATACCAGGACCGCCACCAGTTATTACTCCAAATTTCTTTTGAGTAAGTTGAAAAGCCAATTCTTCTGCCAGTGAATAATATTTGTTATCTAGATTTGTTCTTGCAGAACCAAAAATTGATACACATGGTCCAATCCTTGATAANCTCTCAAACCCTTCTACAAATTCACCCATGATTTTGAAAATCTCCCAACTGTCGTGAGATTTTATATCATTCCAATCTTTCATTTTATTAAGTTAAGAATTATATTCTAATGCTAAAAATTCCCCTGTGTAGCTTTTTTTGTTGTTTATAAGTTTATCTAGGGTACCTTCATNAACAATTTGTCCACCTTTGCTTCCTCCTTCTGGTCCTAAGTCTATAATGTAATCGGATTCAATAATTACATCCATATTATGNTCAATTATTAGAACACTATTGCCAATTTTTATTAGTCTTCTTATTACGTCTAAAAGTAAGTTTATATCCTCGTGATGTAAACCAGTGGTTGGTTCGTCCAAAATATAGAAAGTATTTCCTGTTTGTTTTTTTCCTAGTTCGGCGGCTAGTTTTATTCTCTGTGCTTCACCTCCAGAAAGCGTGGTGGATGATTGACCTAATTGAACATATCCCAATCCGACATCATATAATACTTTAATTCNTTCGTATATGTAGTTGATATCTTTAAAGAAAACTATTGCTTCGCTTATGGTCATATTTAGGANATCGTTNATAGATTTNCCTTTGAATTTGACCTCTAAAGTTTCTCTATTATATCTTTTTCCAAAACATTTATCACATTTTACATAAACATCAGGTAAAAAATTCATTTCTATTAATTTCATTCCAGCCCCTACGCAAGTTTCACATCTTCCACCTTTTACATTAAAGGAAAATCTCCCTGGCTTATAGCCTCTTATTTTAGCTTCTGGCAGCTTCGAAAATAAATCTCTTATAAAATTAAAGATCCCGGTATAAGTTGCTGGGTTGGATCGAGGAGTTCTTCCAATTGGAGACTGATTAATTCCTATAACTTTATCTATATTTTTTAATCCNCTAATTTTTTCAAAAGGTAAAGGTGTTTTAACAGATTTATAAAAATATTGGCTTAGAATTGGNTATAAAGTTTCGTTTATAAGAGTTGATTTCCCACTTCCNGAAACACCTGTTACACAAACAAGACAATTTAANGGGATNGTTATACTAACTTCTTTTAAGTTGTTCCCAGAAGCCTTGCTAATTCTTAAAGTATTNTCTTTATTTANTAATATTTTTTTGGTTAAGGATTTTTTATTTTTTTTAGCTAAAAATTTTGCAGTGATTGATTTTTTTGAATCTAGCTTGTCTGGCTGGTTTTGAGCTATTATCTCGCCNCCTAATTTTCCTGCACCTGGCCCAATATCAATTATTAAATCTGCTTCTTTCATGATGTCTTTATCATGTTCAACTACTAAAATTGAATTTCCTTTATCTCTTAACCTTTTAAGTGATGCGATTAATTTATGATTGTCTCTTTGGTGTAATCCAATCGAAGGCTCATCTAGTATGTATAATACGCCGGTTAACTCAGAACCAATTTGAGATGCTAATCTTATTCTCTGTCCCTCTCCACCTGAAAGAGTAGCTGCAGGAAGATTAAGATTTAAATATTCTAGCCCCACATTAATTAAAAAACCAATTCTATTTGAGAGCTCTTTTATAACATCTTTAGCTATTAACTTTTGATTTTTATTAAAATTCACTAGGAGATTATCAATCCATATTTTAAGTTCTAATATGTCCAANTTAACAATATCGCCTATNTTTTTTTTCTGAATTTGNTAGTATTTGTGGTGTTTTTTTAGTCTGNCTCCTTNACAAGACTCACATNCTTTTTTGTTCATGAAACTAGATGCCCATCTTTTTATTTTATTGCCTCCATCTTTGTGNTGTCGCTGAATAAAATTCCCAACTCCTTCATATCCATTTAAAATCTGATGAANACCATTTTCACCAAGTANTTTTATTAATTCATTNGTTCCATAAAGCATCTGATTCATACATTCATCGCTAATTTTTTCAATTGGTGTATCTAANTCAAATCCATGATGTTTTAACANAAGATTTATCTGTTTGAAAGTCCAATTATTTTCAAAAGAACCCAAAGGTTCAATNCCACCTTTTTTAATAGATTGTCTTTTATTTGGTATGATTTTGTCTAGCTCTATTTTATGAATAAATCCTAATCCATTACAAACTTCACATGCCCCCTTAGGCGAGTTGAAAGAAAAAAGATTTGGTTCTGGGTTGGGTAGTGAAACTCCACTTTCAGCACACATTAACAATTTGCTAAAATTTATTTTTTGATCATTTTCTATAATCTGAACTTCATCTTTACCTTTTTTTAAAGCCAAAGAAATACTTTTTTTAAGCCTTGCTCTATTATTATCATTTATCAGGANTCTATCAACAATTAAGGAAATATCATGGGTTTTATATCTATCTAGACGATGTCCGATTCCAATACTTTGTATTTTTCCATCTANATATGCNTTGGTAAACCCTTGTTTTATTATTTGATCAAATAATTCTCTATAATGTCCTTTTCTTGACTTAACTAATGGGGCAGCAATTAATATTTTTTTGTCGGAATATCTTTTGATAATTAAATTAATAATTTCTTTCTCTGAATAACTAACTAAAGGTTTTCTAGTAANNGGNGAAATTGGAGTTGATACTCTNGCAAATAACAATCTCAAAAAGTCATAAATTTCAGTAATTGTTCCTACAGTAGATCTCGGATTTTTTGAAACAGTTTTTTGTTCAATTGCAATTACTGGACTTAGACCTGAAATATGATCAACGTCAGGTTTTGTTAGTTGTCCAACAAATTGTCTAGCGTATGCGTTATAAGTTTCAAGATATCGTCTTTGACCTTCAGCAAAAATAGTGTCAAAGGCAAGAGAAGATTTCCCACTCCCACTTAGTCCGGTTATCACAACAAGTTGATTATGAGGAATACTTAAGGATATATTTTTCAGATTGTGTGTTCTTGCACCTTCAATTATTATACTATTCATTGACATATGATGTGTTCAAAAGTATAATCTATTCTCTTAACTCTTTATGTTGTTGAGTTGTAATAAATAAAGTTATAAAAATAGCAAAGAAATATATAAAGTATAAAATCACTTCAATATAAGACCACTCATCAACAAACCTATATAGTGTAGCAGCTATTAAAGAAGATAGAAAAGCTATTCCAGAAAATATAAATATTATTTGAGTATTATTGAATCCAAGAAAAGAAAGATGATGAGTTGTATGGTCTTTCCCTCCNATAAATGGAGATTGTTTTCTTGAAATACGATTAATAAAAACACTAGTGGTATCAATTATTGGAAGAATAAAAACTAGCAATACTAAAATGATTTGTTTACTATGAACTATGTCATTAGTAATGAAAATAGAAGAATTCCAAAAAAATTTAATGCCAAGAATCCCAACAAAAAGACCAAGAAACTGACTTCCAGAATCACCCATATAAATTTTTGCTGGGCTCCAATTGTAAAACAAAAAACTTATTAACGATGCAAGTACACCAATAATTACCATGAAGTCAAAATTTTCAAAATCATTTTGAAAACCCATAAAAAACAAGCAAGTAATTAGAATGAAAATGGTGGTTACAGTCGTTATACCGTCCATGTTATCCAACATATTAATGGAGTTCATTATGCCGATAACCCAAAGGAGTGTTACTATATAATTAAGGCTGTCAGTCTCAAATATTTTTATAATAAAATTTTGTCCATTATCATCTTTTAAAGATCCAAAAATTAAAATTAACCCACAGCTTAGTTGAACAAAAAATTTCAACCAAGGCTTAGTATTATATGCGTCATCTGCTAGACCCATAATAAATGCTAAGCACAATGCTACTATCATACTAATTAATTCTACATTTTTGAAAAGTTCATTGTGGTCAAATAGGATACTATAACAGGCAGTACTAACAAGAAATGCCATAAAGAAGGTTATCCCTCCTAGAGCTGGTTTAGAGATTGGATTCCACCTAACCATAGTATTTTCTTTATCCCTAATTCCTAAATTTTTTGAGAATTTAAGTAGAATTGTATTAATTACAAGACCAAATAAAACTATACACACAAAGAATTCAGCATATACAATAAAAGTGTAATAGTAATTATTCATTTTTTAGAATGGTGATACAAAAGAAGTAAATTTTTTTGCATTTCCATCTTTTTCGGACAAAATAGGGTTAGAATTAGGCCATTTAATATTTAAAGATTTGTCATTCCATAAAATAGAATCTTCAGATTCTTTATTGTAGAATCCTGAGCATTTGTAAGTAAAAATTGTGTTATCTTCAAGGGTTAAAAAGCCATGTGCCATGCCTTTAGGAATATATAATTGATGGTTGTTATATTCGTTAAGCTCTTCAGAAATATACTTCCCAAATGTCTTAGATTCCTTTCTTAAGTCTACTACTACATCTAAAACGCTTCCTTTGACAACACTAACTAATTTTACTTGAGCGTATGGTGGATTTTGAAAATGTAATCCCCTTAAAACTCCCTTGTAAGATAGGGATTGGTTATCTTGGACAAAATTTACTTTAGAGTCTACGTTGTTTTTAAAAATTTCTTTATTAAAAGATTCAAAAAAAACTCCTCTTTTGTCCTTAAATTTTGTAGGCTTAATTAAATATACACCTTTGATAATTGTAGTTTTAATTTTCAACTTTTAAAATAGGATTTAATTTTATCAAATATAGTTTTTTCTTTTTTTGAATCCCCTTCAGTGTAATAGGAATTATCTGAATTATATCCATACCCATACCCATACCCATACCCATACCCATATCCGTACCCATATCCGTACCCATATCCGTACCCGTACCCGTATCCATACCCATATTTATTAGTATACTCATTTCGTTTAGAATCTACAGCATTAAGTACTACAGAAAGTTTATTCAATTTGTTTTCTTTTATTAATTTTTCCACATTTTGAACAAAGTTTTTTCTTGAATAATTGGCTTTGAATATATAGATTGGATAATCTGCTTTTTGTAAGACTGGAATTCCATCAGTTACTAGCCCTACAGGTGGATTATCAATGATAATAAAGTCATAATTTTTTTTAAGTTGATATAAAGTCTTGTCAAAAGTTTCACTAACAATTAACTCGGAAGGATTGGGTGGAAGAGTTCCCGCAGTAATAAAGTCTAAATTCTCAAGTGAACTAATCTTAATACAATCCTCAATATTATTTTTTTTAGAAAGAATTTCACTCATTCCATTTTCGTTTTTGCTACCTAATGCTAAATGAATTTTAGGCTTTCTCATATCTAAATCAATAACAACTACTTTTTTACCTGTAAAAGCAATAATTCCTCCTAAATTTATAGCAATAAAAGTTTTTCCTTCACCAGAAATTGTGCTACTAACTGCAATTATTTTTGAATTTACATCATTATTAATAAACTGAAGGTTAGTTCTTATAGCTCTAAATGATTCTGTTAGCATTGATTTTGGCTTTTTATCCACAATTAATTGAGAAACCTCCATTTTATCTTTAACAAATGGAATAAATCCTAAGGTTGAGATTTCAGTCATGGAATATTTATGAATTTCATGAAGTGCAGTTATTTTGTCATGCCTTATGTAATTTATTAGTACAAAAACTAGACAAACTATTATACCAGAAATAATGGAAATAAGATAGATTATAGTTTTATTGGGAGAAATTGGAATTTCGCTTAACTGTGCGCTTTGAAGAATTTCATTATAAGTAGTAATTCCAGCATTACTAAGTTCATGTTCTGTTTCTTTCTGTAAAAGTTGAGAATAATATTTGCTATTAATTTCTGAAATTTGTTCTAGCTTCATTAACTCTAATTCACTTTCAGGAATGATTTTATTTCTTGAAAATATAAGATTTTTTCTGTTTATAATTTTTAATTTGCTTTTTTCATACCTTTCTTTCAGAAGCTTTACAGCTTTTTTGATATATAAAATTTCTTCTTCAATTTGTCTGTTTAGTTGTATAAAATTTTTATTATTTTTTGTCACTTCTTTTAGCAATAAATCTCTTTTTAATACATCTTCTTGAAGCTGAGTAATCATTATTTTTATCAACTCATCTTCATAAAAAATATTTGTTAGTAAACTAATATTTTTAATAGAGCTAGTAGTTATTTTAGATGATAGATTTTCATCAAACATTAAATCAAATTGATTAAGAAGATTAATATTCGAATTAATTACAGTTAATTCTTTTTCTATTTCCTCAATTCTTTTTGTTTGATTTTCAATTAAAGTAGTTTTGTTTTCAAAGTCATTTAGTTTTTTAAAGTCTCTAATTTTCTTTTCGTTTAAAATTAATTTTTTTTGTACGCTGTCTTTTCTATTATTAATAAACTTTACAATCTTTTCTGAACTTAATTGCTTTCTCTCTAAGTCATAATCTATATAAATTTCAGCAAGTGAGTTGCAAATGTCTTTTGAAAAAAATGTATTTGAATGTTTATGAATAATGTTAATAGTATGTGCAGATCTGTCTATTATATTGACTTCCAATCCGCCTAATAACTCTTTTTTTATTTGTTTAATAGTTGGAATTATAAAATAGAAATTTGACTTTTCTAAATTTTTTTTAAATTCTTCTAATTCCCAATCTATTTTTAATATACCAGAAATATATTTCGATGAAAAAAATTTGTTAGCTTCTATATATTCCGCATAAATTTTTTCATTTTCTTCATCTACTAGTGAAAAATAGTTTTTTTCAAATTTAAGGTATATTTTTTTTGATATAATTGAAGAGTCTTTAATATAGAAATTTTCTAGTTTGTATGTGTTTTTTTTATAAAGTAGCCTGGATATGATCTCTCCTTCGTTGTAGTATAATATATTTAATTTTAATTTTTTAATTAATCTAAGTATCGATTTTTGTGATTTAATTATTGCTAATTCAGATTTTAAATTAGTAGAATTAGAACTTAAGGGATTCATTTGCATAAACTCTAATGGTTCGTCTTTTACTGCTAATTGTAATCTAGTTTCAGTTTTATAAATTTCAGGTTTATATCTTAAATATATGCGTGAACCTAAAAGAAAAATAATAAGGATAGTTATTAAAACCCATTTTATTTTATTTATTAGATACAAAAAAAGGCCTAACTCAAAATCTTGAGTTAAACTTGTAATGTTTTCTTTATATCTATTTATGTTCTCTTCAGTTTGTACAAAATTTTCTTGTTTCATTAAAGATTGATTTGAGAAATTGTTAGCCAGACCAAGGAAATGGTTGAAATAAAAGAAAATATTGAATTTATATCTTGAATAATTTCACTACCTAAGTTAAAGTTAGGAGTAATATAGACTATATCATGAGATTGCATTATCATATTTCCTTGACTTATACCATCAATTTTAGATAGATCTGCATTGAAAATTTTAATTCCTTTTTTTGTCTTCCTAATTATTTTAATTCTTTTTGAACTATTGGAATTACTTATTCCACCTGCAGTTGCTAATACTTCAAAAAGAGTCATGTTATTGTAATCTAAATTAACTACTCTTGCCTCTCCACCACTTGCCCCGTTAAATAAAAAAATTCTTTTAGTAGATACTCCCAATACAATAAATGGATCTACATAAAATTCAGATAATATACTTTTTAAATGAACTTCTGCTTCATTAATAGTCTTACCTACAATATTAATATCCCCAATTATTGGGAAATTAACCATACTATCTTGTCTTACTAAATATAGTGATCCATTTTGAAAACTTACATTATTCTGCGGCATCATTCTTTGAAGTTGATTATTTCCAATATTATTGGAGATAAACCTTTCAATTAATTGAATTCCATTATTAGTATAAAGCTGAAATGTTAATTGGTCATTAATATCAATTTTGTATTCAATATTATTTAATTCAGATTCTATTTTATCAAATTCATAATCTTTAGGTGTTCTTAACATCCTGTTAGAATTTATAGTACAGGAATAGAAAATAATATGACAAATGGCAAGTAATACAGCTTTTAAAATTAATTTCATAGAACAAAAGTACTATATTTTTTTTTTAAAACAAAGTACTTTGTTTTTCAAAGCAATTATTTATATAATTTCTTTATTTTATTAATTAGTCTGTCGTAGTGAAAATCTTTTGATTTTTCCAGTCCATATTTTGAGAATAATTTTCTTTTTTCGGAGTTATTGACAAGACTTAGTAATTTATTTGAAAAATCATACAAATCATTTTTTTTTGAAAGAAGTGCTGTTTTGTTCTCCAAAACAATATTTTCAATACCTCCAGTTTTAGTACTTACTATAGGCTTACCACTTGCTTGTGCTTCAATTAAACTAACAGGGGTTCCTTCATTAAGTGAAGTCAAGCAGATAATATCCATCCCAGAATAAACTTTATCAACGTCTTTAATCCAGGAAGTTAATTGGAATGTGGCTGATGAATTATCTAAACTAAAGTCTAAATTTTTATTTTTAATATAATTTATGATATTTTGTTTTTCTTCTCCATCTCCTATAATAAATGCTCTAATTGGGACATCACTTTTTTTTAATACTTCTTGAATTACATCAATAAAAAAAAAATGATTTTTAATTGGTGCTAATCTTCCAATTATTCCAATAGCAATTTCATTTTCTTTTATTTTCCATTTTTCTCTAAATTTTTTTCTTTTAGAATCTTTGTTAGTGTTGAATCTTTCTAGATCAAAACCTAGAGGAATTACTTCAATCTTATTTTCTGGACATATTCCGTGAATTTTACTTAATTCCTTTTTTTGGATTTCACTAATGGCAATTATTTTAGTGGTTTTTTTTGCTAAATTTCTTTCTATTTCTTTAAAAATTCTTGTTTTGAAGTCACTAAAATAAGAATGGAATACATGTCCATGAAATGTATGGTAAATTTGCTTAACTCCCAATTTGAAAGCAGCTCTTCTTCCTAAAGCCCCAGCTTTTGCTGCGTGAGTATGAACAATATCTGGTTTAAATTCTTTAATGATATTTTGAATTTTTCTATATGTGATTTGATCCTTATATGGATTAAGTGATCTTTGCATTTCTGGAATTATAATAGGTTTTAAATCCAAATCGTCAAGGATATGTATAGAACTTTTTTCATTTTCTTCGTGTTGCCCACCTATAAGCAAAGTTTCATAATCTGATTCTAAATATTTTGTCAAATATGCTGCATTGAAGGTAGGGCCTCCCAAATTAAAACGATTTATTATTCTAAGAATTTTTTTCATTTTTAGCTAAATTAACCAATGGTTTCAATAATGGTTATATCTTGTAGGGTAGTTATGAATAAGAGGTTTTTAATATTTATTTTTCAAATTCTTTTTACGTATAATTTTCATTCTCAGAATTTATTTTCTAGATCATTATCTGATTTTTTAAATAGTAAAGAGATAAAGAATTCGTCTGTTGGCTTAAAATTACAAGATCAATCTGGTAAGGTTTTGTTAAGTTATGATTCTGAAAAATTACTAGTTCCCGCCTCTTTGCAAAAGCTTTTTACCACCTCCTACGTATTAGATCATTTGTCAAAAGATTTTGTATATAAAACTTATGTTTTATACTCAGGGGTTTTAGATACAAATTCTAAAATTTTGAAAGGAAATTTGATAATATATACATCTGGTGATCCGAGTTTAGAAAGTAGATTTTTCAATTCTAAAAGTTTTATTAGTGATTTAAAATCAAAATTATTAGAATTAAAAATTAATTCAATCACAGGAAAAATCAAAATTTACCCTGATTTTGATAATTACCAAGTTAATAATCAGTGGCTTTGGAGCGATTTGGGGAACTATTATGGTTCTGGCTATAGTTCACATTCTTTTAAAGACAATTATGTTGAGGTCTCCTTTAATTCTGGCAATGAAATTGGTTCTTCCACTAAAATTGTAAAAATTGATCCAATGGCAGATTCCTTTTTTTTGGAAAATAGTGTTTTAGTTGGTAAATCTAACAGAGATTTATCAAATGCTTTTGGTGCTCCAATGCAAAAGAATAGAACCTTAATTGGAACCATACCAAGAAATAAGAAAAATTATGTTGTTAAAATATCTATGCATGACCCAAAAATATTTCTAAAATATGCAATAGAAAATGTCTGCACTGAATTAGGTATCTTAATTCTTAACAGTCCTATTAAAAGTGATAGAAATTTATTTATGGATACCTTACTAGTTTATAGTTCTCCATCTCTTATGGATCTAGTTAAATGTGTGAATTTTAAAAGCAATAATAATTATGCAGAACATCTTTTAATGAAATCAGTATCATTAAATCATAAGGATATTAATATTAATAAGACGGCTGAATATTTACAAGTCTTTTGGGAAGAAAAATTTGGTTTAAAAGAAATGATATTCAAAGATGGTTGTGGATTGTCAAGGTTGAATTTATGCTCTGCAAATGCTTTTAACCATCTTTTACTTTATGAATTGGAACAAAAGCTGTCCAAAGGAAAAGAAATGTTTTTTAAATCTTTACCAATTTCGGGCAAATCAGGAACGCTCAAATATTTCGGAGATAAATCGGTATTTGAAGATGAATTTTTTGGTAAAAGTGGATCAATGGGTAGGGTAAGATGTTATTCTGGTTATTTGCGTAAAAATGCGCAATATTACCCATTTACAATTATGGTAAATAATTTCACTTTTAATGATTATTTAATTAGAAAAAGAATCGAGGAGTTGGTAGTAAATATTTATAATAATATTTAGGGAAATTTTGGATATTTTTTAAAGTTAGGATCTCTTTTCTCCAGAAACGCATTACGACCTTCTTCGGCTTCATCAGTTGCATAAGCAAGTCTAGTTGCTTCTCCAGCATATACTTGCTGTCCTACTAGTCCATCATCAATTAAATTAAAACCAAACTTGAGCATTTTAATCGCAGTTGGACTTTTCTTAATTATTTCTTGTGCCCAATCAAAAGCTGTTTTTTCAAGTTGCCTGTGAGCAACAACTTTATTTACCATTCCCATTTCATATGCTTCTTCAGCAGAGTAGTCAAATCCTAAAAAGAAAATTTCCCTAGCTCTTTTTTGACCAATTTGCTTAGCAAGATAAGCTGAACCAAACCCACCATCAAAACTTGCTACATCTGCATCAGTTTGTTTAAAAATAGCATGTTCTTTACTGGCAATAGTCAGATCACAAACTACGTGTAGACTATGTCCTCCTCCAACAGCCCATCCTGGAACGACAGCTATAACTACTTTATTCATAAATCGTATCTGGCGTTGAACGTCCAAAATATTAAATTTACTTACCCCGTCCAGTCCCTTATATCCTCTTTTGGCCCTAACACGTTGATCTCCTCCTGAACAAAATGCCCAACCACCATCTTTTGAAGATGGACCTTCTCCTGTGAGTAGTACTACTCCAATTTCAGGGCTTTCATGACTAATTATAAGTGCATCAAGTAATTCATCTACAGTTTTTGGTCGAAAAGCATTTCTTACTTCAGGTCTGTTAAAAGCAATTCGAGCAACTCCATTTAAAACCTTGAAAGTGATATCTTCATAATTTTTTTCTGTATTCCAATCCATAGTGCTATTAGTCTTTTTTTATATTTCTAAAATAATCATTCAAAATATTTTCGTTATCAATATTCCCAGTAAATAATTCAATTATTTCTACATCTTTACTTTTAAAAATATTATTCAAACATTCAGCTGCTTGAATTTCATTGGTTGCTTTTTGGTAATTTATTTCAAAAGTAGAAGCAATTTTTTCCAAATTTATTTCGTGTTTAGTTTCAAAAAACTCCTTACTGTAGGGAGTAGTTTTCGGACCAGAAATAATATTAAATATACCGCCACCTTGATTATTTACAACTACAATTTTAAGATTTTTTGGAACTTCTTTATTCCATAATGCATGTTGGTCGTAAATAAAACTAAGATCACCTGTAATTAAAACTGTCAATTCATCACTTACACTTGCTGCTCCAACGGCTGTGGACGAGGATCCATCAATTCCACTAACCCCTCTGTTAGAATTGTATTTTAAATCTTTTTGTTGTTGGAAGAGTTGAATATATCTAATACTGGTGCTATTACCCATTTGTAAATTAACTTTTTTACCATTTAATTGCTTTTGAACTANGTAGTGAGCTTTAAGATCCGACCATTTACTTGNTGGAAGATATTGAAGGTGATTTTCTTCACTTTTCAGAAATTCTAAACACCAATCATTACTAAAATTGGAATCTTTATTAGATTGGTATCCATCCAAAAAACCTTTTAAAAAATCTTCGGGGTCTATTGGAATAAAGTGAGTTAAAGAAGAAAATATATCTTGTGCTCTATTAGCTTCTTCAACATGCCAATGTTCCTTTGGTTTATTTTTTCTAAGTAAATTTTTAAGTTTTTTAGAAATTATAGAATTTCCAATTGTAATTACAATTTCTGGATAAAATTTAGCGTTATCATTAATTCTTTCTAAAGTTCGATCTATACAACTTATGAATTTATCGTGGAATAAGTTGGAGGTTGTTTCTGTTAAAACACAAACGGAAAGATCTTTATTTAGTTCTATTAAAATATTATTCAGTGAGCTGCTCTTCTGCAGAGAACCACATACAATCATTTTTCTATTGTGTTTTCCCCATTTTTTTTGGAGACTTTTTAAATGCTCTTTGCTTATTGACTTTTTTGTTTTAAAATGAGTTATTTTTTGTCCATTTTGACTTGGATTTACTACAGTTTTGTATAAAGGCTCTCTAAAAGGAAAATTTAAATGAACAGGCTTAGAAAGTAATTTAGACACATGAAAAGCTTCGTTAGTCATTACCCCAGTTTGCCATAAAGAATCTGGATGGTCTAGCATAGGAAGATTATAACTTTCAGCAATAAAATTTTCATAAACTTTGTATTGTCTCATAGATTGGCCTTCACCATGATCAACCCATTCTGGAGGTCTATCTGCAGTTATTACTATTAATGGAATTTTTTGATAAAATGCTTCTACTATTGCAGGAGAATAATTTAAAACGGCACTACCTGAAGTAGAACAAATTACCACAGGTTGGTTCAATTGCTGAGCCATGCCAAGTGCAAAAAATGCTGCAGACCTTTCATCTACTAGTACTTTTTTTTTGAAATAATCGTCACCATTGAATCCAATTACTAGTGGTGCATTTCTTGATCCAGGTGATAAAACAATATTTTTTACTTGATGTTTTTTTAATAGATCAACAACTACTTGTACTCTAAATGATGCGGATGTCATTGGGCGAAGTTCTATTTTTTTTTAATCACAGACAATAGCGTTTGAGATTTTATTTCAGTTTCCTTAAATTCATCATTGGGATTGCTCTTACTTGTTATTCCTCCTCCGACAAATATTTGAACTTCTTTAGCTGAAAACCTAGCACATCTCAAATTAACTTTTAAATCACAATTTTTACTATCAACTGTTCCAAGAAATCCGCAATAAAGTTCTCTGTTATGGACTTCTAAATCTTGAATTATTGCCAATGATTTATCTAACGGAATACCTGCAATTGCAGGGGTAGGATGAAGAGTTTTAACAAACGATAGGTAATCAATATCTAAATTAAAATTGAAATCTTTATTTAAGTGTATTATGTCTCCTGCAATTTTCTCTCCTATTTTAGATTCTTTGGTTGTATATCCATTTTCTTGTATTTTTTTTTCTATAAAATCAACTACATATTTGTGTTCTTGATAATCTTTTTCTGACCATTTTAAATTTTCATTTTTTGATTTACTTCCAGCTAAAGCATGGGTGAAAAATCCATTTTCTAAATTCCCCTTAATTAATGTTTCTGGAGAGATGCCTATCCACATTCCATATTTTGGATGATTAAGAATATATTTAAACCCATTTGAGTAGGTTTTGGAGAGTTTTTCAAATACTTCAAAATAGTTTGAAATTTCAAAGTCTGATTTAATAACTCTACTTAAAATACATTTTTCAATAATATTTTCATTGCAATAACTTATGATTTTTTCTATAGATTTTTTATAATCTTGTTTAGAAATACTTTTTTCGTCAAATAATTTAGGTTTTTCAATAATTACTTCTTTTTCTATGTTAGAAATTACACCATCTATTAGATAAGTTTCTCTATTGAAAACATTGCATAGAAAAGAAGGTTTAGATATTTTTTTTTTAAAATCAAATAAATGCCATTCTCCTATGGCTATTTTATTTTTTTTTAAAATAGCATCCTGAAAAATTACAAAGCTATCCTTCCCTGAAAGGTGGATCATTTTATTCTTTTTACAATCATTATAGTTAATCTACATATAGAAATTAGTTTTTCATTTTTGTCCTTGACCTCAATATTCCATACATGGGTAGATCTTCCTTTATGAACAATAGTCCCTTTTCCTATTACATAATTATTTGTTGCACTTCCTACATGATTTGCATTTATTGAAAGACCAACAGCATATTCACTTTTCACATCAATAAGCATATTTGATCCTACACTTCCAATTGATTCTGCTAAGGCAACAGTGGCACCACCATGAAGTATACCCATAGGCTGGATAGTTTTATGATTTACTGGCATCTTGGCTTCTAAATAATCATTACCAATATTTGTAAATTCAATATTTAAGTGTGACAACAAGGTGTTTTTCGAAAATGAATTCACTTCAATTAACGTTATATCTTTTGGAATCATTAATCTATAATAATTATTTTATGAGAAATGAAAGGTTTCTTTTCAAATTTGAGATAATATATTCCTGGGCTATTTTTTTTGAGATTTATAAGTATATTATTAGATGATTTCAAATCTATTTCACGAACTACTTCTCCAATACTATTAAAAATATATCCAGTTCCAAGCTTATTAAATTCTTGGGCAGATAACTTTAAATTAAAGATTCCTTTATTAGGATTTGGAAATACAATTTTCAAATAATCTTCATAGTTATTGGTGCTAGTATTAGATGTTACTGTAATTAAAGTATCTTTTGTGCAAACCCCCTGCCCACTTGTAACTGTAATTTGAACATCAAAAACTCCAGCTGTATTAAAGACGACTCCAGCAGGATTTTGATTGTTAGAAGTCGATGGACTAACTCCTCCTAAACCATTTACGTCAAAGTTCCAGCTGTAAGAAGCTGTTACAGAATTGCTTGCTCCAAAAAAATCTATTTGATCGCCTTGACTAATAGAATCAGTATTGAAAGCAAGAATACAACTTAGGCTATTGCCACCACATGGAGAATATGTTCCATCTAAATTAGTTATATTTAGGCTCATAGGGTCTAACCAAGGTTCTAGCTGAGATCCAGCAGTACTGCCATTACTATTCCAGTTTGTAGAGAACTTTCCATACTCATCGCTAAATACACTCGGATTTGAACAAATTGATGAACCACCAGATAATTGGCCAACAATTCTTTTGTCTTGGTTGAAAATTGGGGAGCCAGATGATCCACCTTCTGTAACCCCATGCCCATTAATAGTTGCGTCCCAATAAACCTCCCAATGTGCATTAAAAGCTCCACCATTGTAACTGGTACTTGACAGATTACTGTTAAAAGTAGATATTTTCTTTGCACTTCCATTTGGATGGTGTATTCCAACGCCATCAGATACTAAAGTATTTGACCTATCCCAACCTGCAAAATAGGCATTATATGTACTAGGAATATTAGTGTTAAGTTCAATTAAAGTAAAATCGGAGCCAGCTACTTGATTAGTAGAAGGAGGGTTGTTAAGTGTCCCGCTTCCTGATGTAGCTTTTACTGTGCCATTAATCATAGTTTGGTTCCCTTTAGATGGATTAGAAGAATTTGAATTTGGCTGACAACTTGATTTTTGATAATTCCAATACCAAGTATAACCATTTAAGTTTTGATTGGCAGTTTGCTCGTCACAATGCCAAGCGGTAAGTATATATGGGCTACAGTCTTGCGATGTATTATTTATAACAGATGAGGAGCATACGTAAATATAGTTTGGATCAGTGTAGGTGAAATGAACAACAGCATCAATTTGTTCAGACCAGCCAACATTTTCTGGAGAACATGCAACATCAACTTGACAAAATTCGGCTACTTTAGGAACAAAAGTGGAAGATTTTTCTACAAATGGTTCTAAATAATCTTCAAATCCTCTAAATATGTAGCCTACTTTATGAATGTCAATTTTAAGATTCCCAGATGCATAACTAGGTTCAAAATATTCAATTGTAATAACCTCTCCTTCAACTACTTGTGTGTGAGTTAAAATATTATTAGAATTTGTTGTTGAATTAAATTTACCTATCAAGTGTTTTTTATTAGAATTATAAATAAACATTTCAGCACCTTCAGGAATACTAAAGTTGTCAAAAAATAGAGATAGTCCAAGAGCAGATTTACATCTTATTTTTAAAAAACCAGATTTAGATCCATTGGCATGATTTATCCATGTTCCATTCTTCAAAAGTGAAAGATTGGTTGGTTTTATAATTCCTACTTTATAAGTTTCTTTCTCATCTATTTTGGCGAACTCAATTTCTTTTGAAGAAGGATGATCAATTAAAAACTCATTTATTTTAGCATCAATATTGTGAGTAAATGAAAAGGGAGTTCCCCCTTGTGAAATTTGACTTTGATAGCTTCCGAAAAATATGATGATTAATACGGAAATTAAATTTATTTTTGTGTAATTCATAGTAATATTAAAATTACAAAAAAAACAGTTATAATTTTTAGTACTATGTCAATAAGAGTTTCAAATTTTTTTATATGAAAAGAATCATGTTGGTCGAGGATGAAGAAAATTTACATTTAGCAATTAAATTAAATTTGGAATTAGAAAACTATAACGTGACCTCGGTATATAATGGCAAAAATGCCATTTCAAAGTTTCGTCAAGGTAGATTTGATTTAATAATTTTAGATGTAATGCTTCCAGAAATGAATGGATTCGACATTTGTGAATCTATAAGATTAGAAAACTCTAAAGTCCCAATCCTCTTTCTTACCGCAAAATCATCTAATGAAGACAAACTAATTGGTTTAAGAATTGCAGACGATTATTTAACGAAGCCTTTCAATCTTAAAGAACTTATCCTAAGAGTTCAAAATTTAATTTCAAGAACTCAATACAAAGAAGAATCCGACAAGAAAAATAAACTCTATATAGCTGGCTGTAATATTGACTTTAAATCATTTGTTATTCAAAATATTGAAGGAGACGACTTCACATTAACCCACAAACAAATTAAATTATTAAAGTTATTTGTCGATAAAAAAGACCAAGTGATAAGTCGCCAAGAAATTTTAGAAAAAGTTTGGGGATACGATGTTTACCCGTCTTCAAGAACTATAGATAATTTTGTTTTGTTATTTAGAAAAATTTTTGAAAAAAATCTTCCATCATATACCTATTTTAAGTCTGTAAGAGGAGTTGGTTATAAATTTACACCCTAGCAAATTTCACAATAAGAACTATCTATTTTATGGTCAAAAACTTCGGTGTTTTTAATTTTTTCAACAAAATTTATTAGCCAATTGGAATAATTGGAGACCATTTCGTTATTAATGCTATCATTTTTTTTGAAGGTTAAATTAAGTTTCGGTTGATGGGTGTTTTTCAACGATATAATCTGACATGTTAGATTTTCTGTTTTGTTATTAGCATTATTCCACAATAACGCATAAAAAAATAATTGAAGAGCTTTATGTTTTTTAGTTAATTGGTCAAAATCAGATATATTCAAATCTTTTTGTAGAACCATCCCCGTTTTATAATCAATCAATCTAATTCCTTGGTCTGTTGAATCTATTCTGTCAACATAGCCTAAGAATTTAATTTTAATAGTTGATTTTTCTAAACTACTCAGATTATTAGAAATTAGTTCATTCTCAGTTTCTAATATTTTGTATTCTCCAAATGAATTAATTTTTGGAATTTCTTTATCAAGTAAATTTTCAATACATTTCTTAAAGTAGTGATATATTAGAGCGTTTTTACCATCAATAAACCTCTTGTCAAAGAATATTTTATCGAATGTGTCTTTCATACAATCGTTAAGTTCAGTTTTAATTTTTTTTATTTCATGGATATCTATTTTCCGACCTTTGTAAAATAACTTTTCTAAAGTTTTATGAATGCCAATTCCCCAATCATTAGGTTCTAAGTATTGATTTATTTTTTTCTTTTCCTTTATTTTTAAAACATATTTAAAATAAAAATCAAGAGGACATGTGCAATATTTTTGAATAGATGATGCTGAAATACCATCCTCCATCCATTTGAGTAAAATTTCTTTAGTTTTTTTACTACTTTTTACTTTATGGATTTTTTGGGTGATATCCATTTTTATATGATGTTGTTTTATTTTAAAATTCTTTTTCTCTCCTAATTCCTTTTCTATTTGTCTAATATATCTGCTTGGTTCATTGTAGTTAAGTCCTTTATCATCCCCTTTCACGAATAATAAATCTATGTTTTTTGCATAATGAAAATTTCTAAAGAAATAATAGGCAGATAATGCCTCTCTTTCATAGACTGATGGAATACCAAAAAACTTTTTTAAATCCTCTGGAAAAAGATCTGTAGCATTAGATTTGGCTGGCAAGAATTCTTCATTGCACGATAGAAAAATCACATTTTCGTAGTCTAAAATTCTACTTTCCAAAAGTCCAATAATTTGAATTCTTGCATCATTTTCCCCTTTTACAACTACACTTAGTCCATTTATTTCTTTTAAAAAAAGCTTTAAAAATTGTGAATAGTAAAGCTCTATTTTGTAATTATTTAACTCATCAGCAATCTTTAAAATAGTTTCTTTTGTTTTTTCTAAGCTTAAAATATCATTCTTACTCTTGACGTATATTATTTCTACAATACTTATGAGCTTTAATAATTTTTGAGGAACCTCAGTGGGTAATGAATTGTGCAATTCTTCTAGGCATGTAATAATCTGTTCTAAATATGGATGGTATTTCTTAAGTTTTAGACTGTTAACTTCATATGCATGTTTTTGTTTTTCTATAAATAATTTTGTTACCTCCTTTTTTGAAATAGTATTACTTATTGCACTAAAATTAATTAAGGCCTCCATCCATTGGAGACTAATTTTGTTTTTTCCAAATATAGGATTTGTGTCCAATAGAAATCTAATTAGTTTATTGCTTTCAAAATATTTAATTTTAAGACCCGATGAATAATTTATACTTTTTTCATTCTTAAGAAGTTTTTGGTAGATTAGAGGGCCAAGGCTCTCATCCATTAAAATAATTGTAAAATTTTTAGTGCTATTTCTTACAATATTTTCTGAAATATTGATTTGTTGATTGCTAGAGTTAGACGAATAAATATTAATTTCTTTTGAATGATTTAGTATTTTATTAGATGGTTTATTGTAATGTTTTGTAAGGTGTTTTCTATAAAAAAAACCAGCCTCGTGGTCTTGATTTGTAGTATAAAATTCATCTACATCCACAATTATTTTAGAACCATTGTTTTTTGTTAAGTAGTTTACAATAGTTTCTTCACTTTTTGAAAGTGCATTTAGGCCTAAAAAACAAATTTTCTTATCGTTAGAGAAATAATCTTTAGGATTTTCAGCTATAATTCTTGTTATTAACCCACCTGTTCCTTTTTTTTTCTCAATGAGTTTTTTCTTAAATATTTCATAGAGTTCGCCTGTTTTTTGGAATTGAGTAATGAAGTTCTTTTGATTATTAGAAAGATTCTTATCGTTTAAACTCCAGTCATCAATTCCTGAAATATTGTCTAATTCCTGAAACAATTTTTGATGATCAATCATGTTTCTCTCTACNTCGTTAAAGTTCTTAAGTAAGGTAATTGACTGGTTTTGAAATTCATTGTAGTTAAGTTCTTTATCTAATTTCAATGCTTGTTCATAAAGCATTAAGCTCGCCTCTAAATTAGAAATAGGACTTAAATTAGAAATCGAGTTAAAATAATTTTGAATGGTTCTAAATTCAGGAAACAAAACTGCTTCACCAATAGCATCTTTAAAGCAACTTCTTAAATGCCATTTTGATCTTTCAGACGGAACAATAACAGTTAAAAGATGTAGATCTTTTAGTGCATAATTTTCTAGAATTTCATTTGTAGCATATGTTAGGAATTTTTCCACAATTAAAAGTAAAACTTTTAATTACTTATTTAATGACTTCCCATGTATGATCTGCCAATAATTTCACTGAACTAATAAATTTTAGAGGGCATTTTTTTCTTCCCCATTCTTTTTCACCAATCATCATTAAAAAGAAATTCCCATTTTCATCTTCATACAAATGATAAATATGAGAAATCAATGGCTCAAATCTTATTTCTGCATGGTATATCATTTCTGAAATTTCAATTCGCTTTTTTATAGTATTTGCCTGTTGTGCAAGAAGACTCATTTGCTGTTTTATCTGGTCTAGTTGCATATCTGTTTGATGCTCCATTGCAGAAATTGCTTTGGTTTTGATAGTTCCTTGTTTGGTAGGTATAACAGGAAAACTTCCTCGGTGATGTCCATAGGAAAGCGAACCAGGATTTTCTGAAATGTTGTCTTTATCTATTGGATTAATAATTATATCTTTTTTCTTTTTCAATGTTTTAAAATGGATTAGAAAAGTTATTGTTATTTATAAATTCTGGGTCTGAAAGAGTTAATAAAAATGCTTTAAGTTCCTGTCGTTCTTGAGAGTTTAATTGAACACCTCCTTGAGAAGAAAACTCAATAAGTGGATCAATATTTGGCGAATTTGGGTGTACTCCAATACTATAAAAATTAATAACTTCATCTAAAGTAGTGAATCTTCCGTCGTGCATGTATGGTGAACTATATTCTATATTTCTTATAGAGGGTACCTTGAATTTAAAATTATCTTCTGTTTTTCCAGTTACAAGCCCTCTACCAGAATCAACTGGTATTTCATCCAGCCCATTATTTTTAAAAGACAAATCAGTTCCCAAAATTCCTCCATGACAATGAAAACAATCGCCTCCAGTTAAACTATTAAAAGAGGACAAGCCTGCATTTTCCTCCGGACTTAAAAAGGCCTCACCTCTTAAAAACTTATCGTATTTAGAATTTGCAGAAACCAATGTTCTTAAAAATTGTGCAATTGCTTTTGCTGCATGGATTGAATCTGGATTTAGGATTCCAAAAGCTTCAAAAAACATATTTCTGTAGTTGTTATCGTATTCAATTTCAGAAAGAAAATTACTCCAAGTTTCATCCATCTCAGTACTATCCAATATTGTAACTAAAATTTGATTTTCTAATGAATTAGCTCTTCCATCCCAGAAGAATTCTTTGGACCAAGCTAAATTTTGAAGAACCATAGAGTTTCTAGTTCCTAAATTTCCATGTATACCTGTACTAAAAGTATTGGGATCAGTAAAAGCATGTTGTGGTAAGTGACAATTTGCACATGAAATGGTGTTATTTCCACTTAGTTTTTTATCCCAAAACAAATGTCTACCAAGATTAACTCCCTGTTGAGTAAGCGGATTGTCAGAAGGATGTTCAATAGGTGGGAAATTGTCTGGGATATCAATAGTAATTGGAGTTGGATTAAAAGAGGATTCTACAGCAACTTTTTTTTGACAACTATTTATCAAAAGATTCAGAAATATTAAAATTATAATATGATTTTTTAAGTTTTTCAAAACGACTACTGGTATTCAGATATAAAATTATTTGAATTATTAGCAATTTTAGTTGCTAATGGAATATTATCCATTGTATGTGTGAAATTTTCATTTTTTATATCAATGTCTTCAATTATTTTAGACCAATTTAAGTTTACTTTAATTTTAAATTCATTAGAAAATTCTGAAACGTCACAGCTTATGTTTTTAGGGTTGCTTCTGAAGTTATCACCTCCTAAGTGAAAAACAAATATTTCTCCAGCATCAAAAGCTCCGTTGGTATTTAAATCTGCAAACCCTTCAACTACTACAAATAAATAACTCCAATCTATTGGGTTTGAACCCATTTGCCAATGCATACTAGGTGTTTGATAGGATAGGGGGTCCTCACTTTGATAACTTGCGGGATCAGTATGGTTTGAAATAGAATCTACCCCCACTTGAAATTCTACAGAAATATTATTTAAATCTTTTTTTAAGTATCCAATAAAATAATTTGATATGGTTGGGTCAAAAAGTAAATATTTGATAGTATCATCAAAACAAGAATTGCTGGAATTAAAGAAACAATTTTTAGACACATAAGCTTTTGCTCTGTTAAATTTTATCATAGTGCCAAAATCATCGTAATAAATTGAATCTAAAGAAAAATTGTTACCATTGAATAAATGAAAAACCTCTAAATTTACCGGGTTCTTTGATGAAGAGTCATATTGACAAAGTTCATCATTAGACTTTCTAGCATTCGGATTATAATTAGTTGCAGTAGGATCCAAACAACCTTCTTTACAAGAAAATAAAAGGCAAAATGACGCAAGTGCTAAGAAAATTCTAATATTTTTTAAAATCATAGGTTTAAATTATTAGTTAAATAACGACGTTAAGACATAAAAAGTATGGTTTTTAATTAATTTCACAATCTAAATTAAGTTATTTTAAAAAAGGAAAAAGATTTGTTTAAATTTATCCGTTATGATTCTAAGATGGTTTATTTTCTTTTTATTAATAATTGGATTTAATTGGTATTCTTCTTTAGCTGTAAAAACTATTACTAAACATTCTTGGATTTACTATGCATATTTATTAGTTAATTTATTAATTATATTAAATTTTACAGCTCAAATATCTCTTACAAACTTTTCTACTTACTTTTTCTATTCTCTAGGATTGGTATTGGTATCTATAGTTTTTCAAATTTCAGTAATAGTATTTTTATTTATGGAAGATTTTATACGTTTTCCAGTCTGGATTTATCGCATTTTTGGTAATGGAATAGATAACTCATTAAGCTATATGCCATCAAGGAGACTTTTTATTTCACAACTTTCAATTTTATTAGCAAGTATTCCTGCAAGTGCTTTATTTCTTGGCATGCTTAAAGGGAAGTATAATTACAAGGTAATTAATCACCAACTTTCCTTTAAAAGACTTCCTAAAGATTTTAACGGATTTAAAATCGTTCATATTTCTGATTTTCATTGTGGAAGTTTTGACAATAAAGAAAAGTTGAGCTATGGAATTGATTTAATAAATAAACAAAAACCAGATATTATTTTATTTACTGGAGACATGGTCAATAATATAGCAGACGAAATTTTACCATGGAAAGAACTTATTTCTTCTATAGATGCACCACACGGAAAATATGCAGTTTTAGGAAATCATGATTATGGCGATTATAAAGCTTGGGACAGTGACGATGATAAAGTCAACAATTTAAAAAAACTGATTGATCTTCAAAAAGAAATGGGATTTACGGTTTTAAAAAATGCAGTTGAAAAAATTAAGATAAATCAATCTACTATTGATTTAATAGGAGTTGAAAATTGGGGAAGTGGTTTTAAGCAAAAAGGAGATTTAGATAAAGCTTTATTAAATACAAACTCCAATGATTTTAAAATCTTAATGTCTCACGATCCTACTCATTGGAAAGAAAAAGTGCTAACTCATAATCAACACATCGATTTAACACTTTCTGGTCACACTCATGGAATGCAATTTGGGATAGAAATTCCAGGAATTATTAAATGGAGTCCAGCAAAATATAGATACAAACATTGGGCAGGTATTTACCAAGAATTAGGACAAATTATTAATGTTAACAGAGGATTTGGCTTTTTAGCTTATCCTGGAAGAGTAGGTATTTATCCAGAAATTACACTAATTACTCTTAAAGATAAAGAGTCTTTAAAATCCGTATAATTATAAATGCAGAAACTTTTAGTATATAGATCATCTGCTGGCTCGGGAAAGACTTATACACTCGTTAAAACCTACCTTTCCTTATTATTCAAAATAGAATCTAACTTCGGATTCAAGCAAATTTTAGCAATTACTTTTACTAATAAAGCTGCTGAGGAAATGAAAAAAAGAGTTTTAACAGCTCTTGATGAAATTTCTAATGAGGGTGAAAAAAATAAGCTTGCAATTGAGATTTCCACAGAAAACAATTTTGATATCGCTCAGGTTGTTGAAAGATCTAAATTAATCACCCATAAAATTTTGCATAATTACAAAGATTTTAATCTTATGACTATTGATAAATTCACTAACAAAGTCATCAGGTCTTTCTCAAAAGAATTAGGAATTTCAAATAACTATAATATTATTTTGGAAGAAAATGAATTTCTAGAGGGTGTTATTTCCAAGTATATTGATGAAGTCTCCAAAAATAAAAATCAATTAGATATTCTTGAAAAGATGATTGATGAGTCTATTGAATTGGGAGTAAATAACAATATTGAAAGACAATTAAATAAACTTAAAAAAATAATCTTTAAATCTAATTCTCAGTTTATAAATCCTATGACTTATGACGAAATAGCTAATTTAAGAAGCTTTGTGTACCACGGTTTAAATGTTTCTGACAAAAAGCTAAAAGATGCTGGTGAATTAGGTCAGAAAATTCTTTTTGATCACAAAATTCCAGATGTATGGTTCCCTTATGGAAGGGTGAAAACTATTTTTAATTCAATAGATCAACTCTCAAATCTAAGCCATAAGGATATAGAAAAATGGAATTCTTGGTTGGAAAAAGATCAATGGTTTAAAAAGTCTCTAAATAAAAGTGAATTAAGCCTAATAAATATTATTTACGATCCAATTATTACACAAATTAAAACTATAGTTAAGGAGACTTCGAATAGGCTTAAACTACTTGAAGTGCATAAGTTTTTAGTCCCTTTTTCAATGGTTCAGAGTTTAATCGAAAGAATTAATGTTGAGAAATCTGATCAAAATTCTATTTTAATTTCAGATTTTAACGATTTGGTTAGTGAAATTATTAAAAATGAGCCAGCAGGATTTATTTTTGAAAAAATTGGTAGTAAATACCAATATATTTTAATTGACGAGTTTCAAGACACCTCTACTTTACAATGGAATAATTTAATTCCATTAGTACATGAATCTTTGTCTGTTGGTGGACAAAATCTAGTAGTTGGAGATGCTAAACAAGCTATATACAGGTGGAGAAATGGTAATGTTAGTCAGTTTATAGATCTTCCGAAGATTCATGATATAAGCTTAAAGAATAATTATGAGTCTCTTTTTGATAATTCCTTTATTGAGAAAGAATTAGATAATAATTGGAGATCAGCTGTAAATATTGTTGAATTTAATAATTGGTTTTTTACTCAATTAGTTAAAGAACTAGATTTTCCAAGTATCCAAATTGCTTATTCAAATCTAAAACAGGATTGTCAAAGAGATTTTAAAGGATTGGTAAGTATTGATGTTTCTGAAAAGGCAGAGTTTGATTTGGATTTTTTTTTAAAATCAAATATTCTAAATGCTATTGGTTCTGGCTATAGTTTTAAGGATATTTCCATTTTAGTTAGATCCAAAAAAGATGCATTAAAAATTGTAAATAGTTTAATTGTCAATAAAGTAATTATAGATGGTGAATCTTTAGACATTCCTTTTATCTCAGAAGATAGTCTATTTTTAAATACCTCATTAGCATATAAAATTTTAGTTTCTGCATTTAATTATTTTGAATTTAGGGAAGAGAGAGACTTATTAATTTTAAATCACTTTTTAGAAAATTACTTTTCTTCAGAATATTTAACTTTTCAAATGGTGATGACCAATATTAGGACTTTTGACTTTGAGTACTATTCCAACTTTTTTGACTTTGAAAAGTTAAGTTTTGTGTTGAATATATTACATCTAAATCCCAACGATCCTTTTGTTGATTTTTTTATGAATTTATCTAACAATCTTGTTTTAAATGAAAATTTTTCTATGATTCAGCTTTTAGATTATTTTCAAGAGAAAGCAAGTAAATTATCTGTAGAAAATGCTCCAAAAAATGCGATACAAATTTTAACAGTTCATAAATCTAAAGGTTTAGAATTCCCTGTTGTAATTGTTCCTTTTACTAATTGGGGTTCGAAAAGTAATATTGATATTCCCTATACTTGGGTTGAAAATGTCAATTTAGAGGATAGAAATATTGATCTGTATATAGGGGAGATGTCTAATAGAAGTTTATCACATCTTGATAAAAAGTTGATTTATGAAATGGAAGAAAAAGATGTTTTATTAGACACCTTAAATTTATATTATGTTGCTTTTACTAGGGCAATAGATCAGCTTTATGTTTCTTTTGAAAATTCAGATAAGAAAGTGAATTTGCCAAATTTATTAGCGTCAACAATTAAAAATCATCTTTCTTATAATGAAGAGAATAACAAACTTTTAATTTCTAATAAAAAAGAAAAAGCAACTAAACTTATTTCTGAAGTTAAATCTGCAAGTAACCCTTATAATTTGATTTTTAATAGCAATTACAATTATTACAATAATATTCATAACCATCTAATTTTTTCTTCGAGAGAGAATTTTGGAACTTTTTTTCACAACGTTATAAGTAAAGTTTACTCCAATTTTTCAGATGGATTTGATTATTTAGATAGTTTATCAACACAACCAAACTTGGATATGAGTTACATAGAAAAAACTAAAACTATTCTAAATGAACTTCAGAAAAACAAGTCCTTAAGCTTTATCTATGACTCAAATCAAATTATTTACAATGAAAGAGAATTTAGATCTTNAGATAGTGAAATTTTAAGATTAGATAGATTAATTATTAAAGACAATCATGCAATAATAATTGATTACAAAACTTCAAAAGGGAAGAAGGATATTAATCAAGTCAGCAACTATTTGTCCAATATTAAATTGTGTGGATTTAATAANGTTTCAGCCTTCTTACTTTATGTTTCTAATCAAGAATTAGTAGAAGTTACTTCTTAATTATATTTGGATAGTCTGTGATAACTCCGTCTAGTCCCATTCTAGTAAGAGTTTTAGAATTTTCTTCATCGTTTATTGTCCATCCAAAGATAACCTGTTTTTTATTATGAACGAAGTCTATAATTTCTTGATTTATTATATTNTAGTCTAGGCCAACTCCAAATGGCTCAAAGTTTAGTAATTTCATTTCCTGTCTGAACTCTTTATTACTTGATAGATAGATGTATTTTGAGTTAGGCATTATTTTAAATAGCTCATTAATTATTCTAAAGTCAAATGACATAAAATATATTTTCTCTAAATGTTTANTATATCTAGTTTCTTCAAATATTATTTTTGCATAATTTTCATAATCGGGGAAATATTCATTTACTAATTTATAATTACATTTAATTTCAAACAGGATATCTCCTTGATAATCAANAAGTTCTTCTTTAAATTCTTTATAGGTTGGTTTTCTTTCCTTNACTTTTAATTGATTTGGGAATTNTTTTATAAACTTACTGCCACAGTCTATTTCTTGNATCTCAGAAANATTCATTTTATAAATATTTAGACTTTCCTCATTTACTTTGCTAGTTAAGCAGTAGTTGGTATCAATGTAGGNCTCATGAGAAATAATTAATTCTTGGTTTTTATTTACAACGACATCTAGCTCTATTCCATCAACTCCTAATAAAATTGCTTTTTTAAATCCTTTAATTGTATTTTCTGGGTAAATACCTCTGCATCCTCTATGACCAAAAATTTTATATTCATTTTGTCCCATTACAGCTAAACTTAATAGTAAAAAAAGTGTTATAATAAAATATAATTTGAGATTTAAAAAAGTACCCATAAGATTTTTAATTAATTCTAATTAAGGATAGATTTCTTATTTTAAATGTTATAAATTTTATTATCTCATAAGATTTAAACTTCCTTCAAATTTTTTGTCTTTAATGGTAAGGGTATAAAAATAGGTTCCTGTAGGAGTTTTACTACCAACACTATTTTTACCATCCCACTTCAAATTATTTCCAGTTGAAAAATATATTATTTGACCCCACCTATTGTATATTGTTAGTTCAGCACATTTTTCTACCTTTTCTGGTATTTCAATAGTGAATTCATCATTCATATCATCTTCATTAGGTGTAAAAACATTTGGTTTTCTAACTTCTCCAAGCCAATCATCAAAATTTAACTCAACACCACTGTAGGTAAAGCTTGATATACATCCGTTGGTATCTTTTACAAATAAGCTTCCATAATAATCAGAATCGAAAGGAAAGATTTTAACTACCTCATTATTTATTGAACTATCAGAGTCACTAAATAACCAATAAAAATCAAGTTCTGTTTCTGAAGTATTGTAATAAGTTACTTCTATTCCATCACAGCCTGGCTCAATAACTGTATCAAAAGTCGCTTCTATTAAAGGTATTTCAATATTTAAAGTATCAACTAAAGCACACCCATTTGAATTTGTTAGATTTACTAAGTAGGAGGTACTTGAATTTGGAGATAAAATCGGATTACCAATATTCGGATTTGAAACACCAACTGAAGGAGTCCAATTAATTGTTGATGGTAAATCTCCATAAATATTTGGTTGATATGAATCACCATTACAAATTACTGTATCATTTGATGTGTTAGCAAGAAATAAAAATACTTTAACAGAATCATAACCAATACAGCCATTACTATCAGTTACTTCAACTATAAACTCTATATCGTCATCTGGGAAAGCGAGTGGAGAAGCAACAAATGGACGGTTTATGTATAGGCTGTCCAACCAAACGTAGCTAACTCCACCCGAAGCTTGAAGTGGAATAGGAACGTTAGCACAAGTGTCAATATCAGCACCTGCATTTGCTATAACATTTGCAAATACATCAACTAGTACTGTATCAAAATTTATACATCCAAATGCATCTGTCACCTTAAGAATATAACTAGTTGAGGAACTTGGAGAAGAAATTGGATTGTAGATATTTGGATCTGAAAGAGTCGTTGTATTTATCCATTCTGGGATGTTTCCACCTGAACCATTTAATTGTAAAGAAATACCGGGACATGTAGCTGTATCATCCCCAGCATCAGCTAATGGTAGCGAGATTACAGTTATAAATAAAGAATCCATATTTGAGCAACCGTTAAGATCTGTTGCTGTTACAAAATATGAATAACTAGAATCTGGGAAAGCTATTGGATTGAATATCGAATCATTAGACAAATTTGTGTTAGGGGACCAGTTGTAATTTGTTACTAATGCAGAACCAGAAGCATTAAGCATTATTGAATCCCCAAAACATAAACTATCAATAGCGTTAATGGTCACATTTGGTAAAGAATAAATGCTAACACCAATGGTATCGTAATAGGTACAGTTTAAGGTATCTGTTAGAGCTAATATGTAATTAGTATCTGTTAGGGAGTACACTGAAGGATTATAAATATTAGTACTAGAAATTGCATAATTTGGAGACCAAGAGTAAGAATAGTTTTGATCAACTGGAGATGAAAGTTCAATACTGTCATTTATGCAATAAAATAAGTCTGCTCCTAAATCAAAATTTGGTAGTTGTTTAATATTAATAATTGTTGTATCAATTATATAACATCCATTGGAATCAAATATTGAAACTTCAAAAAGTGTTGTTTCACTGGGAGATACAATTGGATTGGCAGAATATTCATTTAAAAGAATGGTGTCTCCTTGTGAATTCGTGATTGGACTCCACAAATAGGAACTACCTCCATAAACAGATAAGGACGTACTTTCTCCAAAACATATTGAAGTGTCAATTGATGAATTTCCCACAACATCACTGAAAAAGTCTACAAATACAGAATCAATTCCTGTACAAGTATCATTAGTTGTTTCAACTCTAAACCAAGTTGGCATACTAGGTTGAGATGTTGGATTTGCATTGGTTTGCCCATTTATAGTAGATAAAGAAGTCCATAGGTAAGAAGATCCAAAAGGAGCAGTTGGGTTACCACCTAAGACTACAATACTAGTACCACATATATTTATTGTGTCTAAACCAGCATCTGTTGGAACATTTGATTCAACTTTAAGAAAGATGGTATCATAATTTACACAATTATTTATATCAATAACTTCAACTACATATGTTTCATCGTCAAATGGACTAGCTGTAGGTGTTCCAATTGAAGAGCTAAGTGTAGAATCTGGAAACCAGTTGAAATTCGTACCACCAGTTGCAGACAAAGTCAAAGATCCTCCAGGGCATATCCATAAATCTTCTCCAGCATCAGCGATAGGTAAATTCAAAATATTAATTTTAATAGTATCTGTATTTATGCAAAAGTTAGCATCAATTCCTGAAACAACGTAATTTATAGTGTCTTCAGGCCAAACATTTATAGTACTAGAATTAGTAGATGAAATATTTATATTTGGACTCCACTGATAATTAACCGCTCCAAAAACACTAATTTGTGCAGTATCTCCTGAACAAATATTTTGATTATTACCAGCGTCTAATATAGGTAAACTATTAACTTGAATATTTATCTCAGCTGTATCAATACAATTATTAATTCCAGTAACAATTACTTCATAAATTGAATTTAAAGAAGGCCAAATTTCCGGATTTGATATATTAATATTGCTAATTGAATCTTGATTTAACCACAGGTAAGAGGCGCCACCACTAGCAGTAATAATTATGCTGTCTCCATAACAAATAGATGAGTCATTGGAAGTAGATATTAATGGTAAATCATTTACTAAAACTTGGATTGTATCTTGGTTAGAACAATTATTTGAATCTGTTCCAGAGACTATATAATCTGTTAGACTTACGGGATAAACAATAGGGTTTGAAATGGTATTACTATTAATATTATTATTTGGAGTCCATAGATAATTATCAGCTCCAATAACTGAGAGTTGTACTGAATCTCCAATACAAATTGTCTCATCTTGACCAGCATCAATTATAGGTAGACTTAGAATATTTATTGTAAGAGTATCTTGATTGGTACAGTTATTTGTGTCAGTACCTACTACAATATAGTCTTGAGTTGTTATAGCCTCGAAAAGTATTCCGTCCGTAATGCCATTATTCCAAGAATAGCTCACGGAACTTCCTGATGCGCTTAATAAAGTAGAGTCTCTAAAACAAATATTTTGATCTATTCCAGCATTAATATTTGGTTTAGGATTTACAATTATAGTTACTTCTGCAGTATCAGAACAAGTGTTTAGATCACTGGCTAAAACTTTATATGTTGTGGTAGAATTTGGCCAAACTTGAGGATTACTTATGTTTGTATTGGATATATTATTAGTTGTCAGCCAATTAAAAGTATTAGCTCCAAAAACTTCAATTTGAATAGTGTCTCCATCACATATTACAGAATTATTAGATGTAGTAAGTATAGGTAAGGGATTTACATTAATGTTGATAGTGTCTTTATTAGAGCAATTGTTTAAATCAGTTCCTGTGACAATATATTCTGTGAGAATTATTGGATATGCAAAAGGGTTTGAAATTGTATTGTTATTGATGTCATTATTTGGAGTCCATAAATAATTATTAGCACCAGTTACTAAAAGTTGTACCGAATCTCCAATACAAATTGTTTCATCTTGCCCAGCATCAATTATAGGCAAACTTAAGGAGTTAATTGTGACGGTATCTTGATTGTTACAATTATTTAAGTCCGTTCCAGATAAAATATAGTCTTGGGTAATAACGGATTGAAATAAAACTCCATCTAATATTCCATTATTCCAACTGTAGCTCACTGCATTTCCAGAAGCATTTAGTAAAGTAGAATCCCCAAAGCAGACATCCTGATCTAATCCAGCATTAATTGTTGGTTTAGGATTTACTGTTATGGTAATTTCAGCAGTATCAGCACAGGTATTAATATCTGCTGCTAAAACTCTATAAGTAGTAGTAGTATTAGGCCATACTTGTGGATTGCTAACTGTAGAATTAGAAATATTATTAGCTGTCAACCAGTTGAAAGAATTACCTCCAAAAACTTCAATTTGAATAGTATCTCCTTCACAAATTATAGCATCACTAGATGTTGATAGAATGGGTAGGGGATTAATTTCAATTGAGATAGTATCATTTTTAGTGCATCCATTTGCTAAACTACCAATTAAAATATAAGTTGTATTCACTGTTGGAATCGCCCATGGGTTAGATATGTTTGAAGCACTCAAAAAAGTACTAGGAGTCCATAAATAGTTGTCTGCACCTGAAGCCTGCAATTGTACAGAGTCATTTATACATAGATTTATATCATTGCCAGCATCAGTTGAAGGCGATGACAATCCATTTATTAAAACTGTATCTGTGTTAACACATCCGTCAGAAGATGTTCCTGTTAAAATATAGCTTTGTGAGTTAGTAACTTCAAAAATTTGTCCATTAATAATACTATTATTCCAATCAAAATTTGGTGCATTACCAGTTGCGTTTAGTGTTACTGAATCTCCAATACAAACTATTTGATCACTACCTGCATTTACTGTAGGTAAATTGTTAACTGTAATCTGAAAAGTATCTTTTACAAAACAGCCAAAACTATTAGTTCCTGTAAAATAATATGTGGTTGTAACTGTAGGGTTTAATGCAGGTATTTCTAAAGTAGAAATATCTGGAATCCAAGAATAATTATCAGTTATTATAGGCGCAGATACAAATGCAGTATCTCCAATACATATTTCATAATCAGGAATTGGATTAAATATTCCTGATCCAGGAATAGGGTTTACTGTGACAACTAGAGAATCTTCTGCTTGACAATTATTGCTAGAAGTAAATTGAACGTTATATTGTGTAGTTAAATCTGGCCAAACTTGCGTAGAAGCTAAATTTGTTTGTGAAATATTAATATTAGGGGACCATGAAAAATTTGTTCCAGTTCCAATAGCATTTAAGGAAACTGTATCACCAACACAGATAGTTACGTCATTTCCTGCATCAATGTTTCCGACATCAACAGTTACTTTAACACTATCTCCACCAATACAAGATGTTCCTCTTTGAACCAACAAATAGTAAGATGTTGTTACAGTTGGTTTGACCCAAGTAGACATATTGTTAGGATTGGAGACGTTGGTATTAGGCTGCCATAACGAAATATAACCAGGTAGAGCTGTTGTAGTTCCATTAAGCAATACACTATCTCCAAGACAAATATTAACATCATTACCAGCGTCTACGATAGGAGCAGGAGTAATAGTGGTATTTATTAAGATTGGGTCAGATTCGCACCCAAATTGATTTACAGCTTTGAGAAATACACTACCAGTCCCTGGAGCTGTCCAAAGTATCTTTGCACTGTCTCCATAATTTTGAGTAATTATACCATTTGCTGAGACATCCCAAGTATAACCTGAAATATTTGGGTTGTTATCTGTTGTATATGTAGCTTCAGCATTTTGACACTCAATTAATGAACCATAAATATTTACTGGTGGATTTGTTTTATTGACGGTTATATCATAGACAACATCAGTTGTTTTAGGTGGACAACCTCTGTCAGAAACGGATGCAGAAAAAAAGTATGGAAGAGCTTGAGCTTGTCCGCATCCGGTACTCCATGTAAATGTTGTTCCTACTGTGTCAACTCCGTTAATCGGATCACTATATAATGTGTCATAATATCCACCTGCTTGAGCTTCTGGAGATGTTAATGTTGAATCAAAAATTTGTCCGTTAACTCTTAGAGTTAAACTATCTGCTGGTGTATCTGGATCAAAAAATCCGAAATTAAAAGATATATTATCACCTTCTTCAACTGAAAATGATGTATTAGTTGATCCTGCTGCAGGATTTAAATTTGGAGCATTATTTGGAGGACAAGCAATAACATTTAGCTGCACTTCTCTAGTAGATATTCCAATTAAAGTTCCATTTCTGTATTCTTTAATCATTAATCCAACTACATATTTTCCTTGATTATTAGATTTATATTTTGTTAATCCGTTAGAAGCTGATATGTAGTAATAACCAGAAGGTCCAAATGGCTGTTGATATGAATACCCCCCAGCATATGTGACTTCTTCAATTGGCAATTGAAATGTATTTGGATACCATGTTAAACTATTTCCTGGACCAGCTCCAGCACCAGGTGTGCTAACATTATTAGAACCTCCCCATCCCCCAGCATGATTTCCATCTAATGGAGCTGTGAAACTAAAAAGAAGTTCATCCCCATCAGGATCATTTGCTGTATTTAAAAAGGTAGTAGTATCACCAGAACAAATGAAAGGAACTGGATTATCTGTAAATATTGGACTATCATTTTCGTATCCATAAGGTGGAATATAAGCATAAAAAGCCATTCCTGCTAGACCGGGATCTTGGATGTTGTCTATTCCATTAGCTCCTCCATTTCTACAACAAGCCTCATGAATTAAAAAGTAGCCTCCTATCACAGGTTGGCCAGTTGATGGGTTTATAGGTGCTAAATCAATTTGTCCAATGTAAAGTACGGTATAAACGCAAGTTGAAGTTCCAACACTACATCCACTTGGATTATTAGGGGTAACTTCAAAATATTCTTGAACAGTAGAATTGTAAACCATATCAACATCAGTAGATCCATATTTAGGATAATTTACTGCAGTTGATGGCAAAATATTAGTAGGGTCATTGTGAGCATAAACTGCAACTGACATATTTGTTGGAATTCCTGGTGGTTGCCAATTTGAGTTGGACCCGCAATCAAAGTAGTAGTTTAATTTTAGAGTGTACCTAAAGTCACCATTAGGTTGAACCCCTGCAAACTCATAAGCTAGATTTCCTCCAACAAGATGGGTTGCAAAATAATTCCCTAAAAAAAGAATATTTAGTAATAATAAAAGTACTATTCTAATCATTTTTAAAAATTATTTACAAACAATTTTTTTAGTAATAATATTTCCATTTTCAAGTGATATTTTTAAAAAATAAACACCAGATGGATTTTCAGAAATATTAATTTCAGCAAAATTAGTATTTAGTTCAATTGTTTTAATTTGACTTCCAAGGATATCCAAAACTTCAATTTTTACAATCTTTTTTGTACTTTGAGTACTGAAAATTTTATTATTAGGATTTGGATATACACTTACATTTTCAGAGTATAATTTAGTAATAATGTTTGTGGTGCTACTTAATGGCCCAATCCAATTGCTACTATTATTACTACAATTTGACTGAACATAAAAATCATAGCTAATTGAATCTTCAAGACCTGTAACAAAATAATTGTTAACAAAAATATTATTTACAGTAACACCAAGCCCACTAAAAACACCAAAACCTTCAGGACCATATCTTATATTCCATGAATCTTCGTTACCACCAGCTTGCCAGTTTAATTCTACAGAAGTATTAGATGTTTGACCTATGACAATATTACTAGGGTCTTCGCATGTTGCTACTATTATTGCATAGTCTTCTACTTGTCCTCGGTTAACATTATCTGTTGGTCCATTATTATTGCCTACTTCATCACTAGATATTCGTAGCCTGATGGGTGTGTTTACTACAATATTTGATGGAATTTGAACTATTGATACTGGATCAAATTGATTAATTTTTTCCATAACTTTTTCGTTATTAGAAAAAACTCCATCATTGTTATAATCAATCCATGCTCGTGTATCTTGAGAATTAGTTGGGCCAGTATATATTCTCAGTGCATAATTTGTTCCAGGTTCTACAGATGCTTGGAGTTCACAAGAATAATCTACATATCCATCAATTCCATCTAGAGAAGGATTGTTCAGATTAGAAAATTGTACTCTTGAAATCCCATAATCGCAACAATAGCTAGTTGTTATTGGATTAGGACCAGCAGATAAAACCAAGTTTGTTGAATCAATTTCTATGTATTGAGTAAAAGTTATCGAATCACTTCCATAAAAGTTGCTTGATATAAGAGTAACATCATAAATTCCATTATTAATGTAGTCATGAGTTGGGTTTTGAGAAATTGAAGTATTTCCATCACCAAAATCCCAGAACCATGCATAAGGAACATTTGTGGATAAATCTGAAAATTCAACAATGCCATCACATGAATAATTTATATTACTTTCAAAATCAGCAATCGGTGGGCTAAAGTTGTATGCTAAATATATAGTGTAATCTTCTGCTTGCCCATATACTGGGTCTGTGCATGGATTTAATTGTCCAGAAAAAGAAGCATCCGACATAATTCGTAATCTTAGAGGAGTGTTAACGACCCCAAAAGAGGGAATTGAAACTGTTGCAGAAGTAGAGTCACCACTGACTAAATTTGAGACAATTTGCTCTGTAGAAGTTTCAAAAACTCCATTGTTATTGAAATCTATCCATGCAAAAAAGTTCTGTGGAATTAAAGAAATATGAGTAGCGCTCAAATTATAAGTTTGGCCAATATAAAATAATGAGGAATCACATGTAAAATCTGAATATCCTTCTACAGAAGAGCCTGATATATTACTCAGATTTCCGAAATTAAATTCTGTAATACCGTAGTTGCCAATAGATCCAGCAATTCCCGTGGTTGGTGTGCAAGAAGGGGCTATTGGAGGAGTATTGGCTAAATTTACTTGAATTAAATTACTGTAAGTTATAGTGTCGCTTCCAAATGAATTGGATGTAATAAGTTCAACAGTATAATTACCCGATGAATTATAGGAATGTGTAGGGTTCTGTTGAGTTGATGTATTGCCATCTCCAAAATTCCAGAACCAATTATTTGGAGAATTAGATGTTTGATCGTAAAAGTTAACTAAACCGCTACATGTACTAGTTCCACTAGTTGAGAAATCTGATATTGGTGGACTATTAGGATCAACCCATGAAAATCTAATATTAGGTTTTTGAGTTTCTACACCATTTATCCAATTTGAATTACAGGGTGATGAATTATCTCTTCTTCTATATATTAAAGAATTATAGGCGTAATTGGTCATATTCATTATTGCGTTCTGTGACCAACTATTATTATAAAAACAAGTTTGTATTACAATATTTGATGTTCCGTCCCAATAAAAAGGGGAAGAAAAATTATGCTGATTCCATCCGATTTGATCTGTGTAAGATGCAGGTCCAAAGTATGTAGCTAAATTATTATTACTCCAGGTACTCAAAGATTGTTGTGTCGTGGATTTCATTTCAATTTCAAACCCATTTAAAACATTGCCACTGTTAGAAACTATGTCAAATGCTAATCCAGTAATATTTCCTGCAGAAATCCCTGCTGATTGAAGTTCAGTTGCTTTAACTAAAATTTGATGCTTAACTCCTCTGAAAAAATTACCGTATATGGACGGAAACGAAGAATTAGTGTTCTGTAAATTGTTAGTTCCAACGTAGTGATAAGTAGCCTGAGAATAATAATTCCCTAAGGATAAGCCAAAAGTAAGGCAAAAGAGAGTTAAATGTTTAGCAAAGATGTTAAATAACTTCATAATGAATAATTACGTAAATATAATAAAATTTAATTTTTGTTTAGCTTTTAAACACCGAAACTAAACAAAACTAAAAATAACTTTAAAAAATAAAGCTATTTAAAAGTAAAAAGGTTGGATCTAAACGGTAAAACTAAAATTTAATATTCCATTTTGAAATGTTAGGACAACCTCTATACAATTCTTCGATTTTAATATACGTATTTTTTGCTGTTTTAGTTACCCATTTATCCATTTCATTTATTTGTTTTTGATTAACTGCGTATTTTTGAATGTAACTGTAGTCGTCATTTAAGTTTGCTAGGTGTGGTTTTGTTTGGTCTACTAATTTTAAAATTCTATATCCAATATTCCCTTTCTCATCTTCATAATAAAGGGGTTCTGAATATTCTCCAATCTCTAAATTGTTAATTCCAATAAATAAAGATTTTTCTAAATTCTTCATATCCCAATACATATCACCGGTGGATTGATTAAATATTATCCCTCCATCAATGGGATTAGTAGAATTTTGAAATATTGCATTTTCCCAAGATGTTCTTTCATTCTTCAATTCTGTTAAAATTGAGTCACATTTAACTTTTAAATCTGCTAATGCGTTTTCACTTATTTCATTTTTAATAAGAACATGTGAACCATAATATTGTTCACCTCTACGTTTTTCTATTTTTAAAATATGAAATCCAAATGGGCTTTCAAATACATCTGAAATTGTATTTAAAGGAATTGAATAGGCAATTGCATCAAATTCTGGGACAAAATCACCCCTGTTTACCCAGCCAAAATTCCCTCCATTAGATTTAGATCCAGGATCGTCTGAATAAAACTCTGCAGCAACAGAAAAAGATATTTCGTTAGATAATATTCTTCTTTTAATGTTTTGAAGTTTTTTTTTGGTAGATGTCTTTTGGGTGTAATTAATTTTTGGAGCCATTACTAATTGAGAAATTTTGACTTTGCTGTTGATATATGGTATACTGTCTACAGGGATATTATTGAAAAATTTTTGAACTTCGCTTGGTGAAGCAACCACACTTCCTGTTATTTCTTGTTGCATTTTTTGAGCTTTCATTTTATCTTCAATTTGCTCAAAGAACTCTTCTTTTATCTCTTCAATAGATTTTCCGTAAAATTCTTCGAGAGCCTCTGTACCTCCAACTTGTGCTGAGAAATATTGTATTCTTTGGTTTAACTCAACTTTAACCATATCTTCTGTAACTTCAATACTGTCAATTTCTGCTTGATGAATAAGTAGTTTCTGAATCATAAATTCATCCATTAAATAACAATCTATATTTTCTTCAATTTCCACCCCTTGTTGAATAATTTGAAGCTTTTGACCTTGGATTTCAGAATAAAGAATTGGCTTTTCTCCAACAATTGCAATTACTTGATCTATAATTTCTTGACCAAAGGATAATTGAAAAGAAATATTGAAAAGAAATATTATGATTATTTTTTTCATTATTTAATTTTTTCTATTAAGTTGTTTTTAATTCCGTCGTTATAAATATCTTGTCTTAGTTTTTTTCTTAAACTCTTTGCTCTTTGATTAAGAATTATACTTTTTATTTTATTTTCTTCAAAACTTAATGGAGATGTCCCGTTTTTAATGATAAAATCATACACATTAACAAAATAAATATAATTTTGAAATTCTAAAACAACCTTCTTTTTTTTCTTAATAAATTCAATTTTGGAATACTTTTCTAAATTAGGTATTTGTTTCATTAAGTCATCAAAAAGCACCCATTCATCTGGACTATAATAAAGAGTAACTTCCTCATTTTGACCAATTTTCATTATTTCATCGATCATATCTTCATTCCTTAAGTAGTAATTTTTATTAATTTCTCTTACTAATTTTGATTTTTTTGGAACTTTTAAATACATACACTTTACTGCGTAATCATTTAATACAAAATCATCTAAATGGTTTTCATAATAATTGCTTATTTGGGACTTACTTATTGAAGTGTCTAATCTTTTATTGATATAAAACTGCTCAAACTCATAGGAAATAAGAGACATTTTATATTTATTTATTTTCTTTTCAACTTTTTGAACTTCCAGAGGAATCATTTCTTCGGATTTGTCCATAATCATTTGGTTAACCAACCATTTATGAATATAATTATTCGCAAAAATTGTGCTATCTGTTTGATTTAAGGTTATTGGAATCTCATTTATAATATCAGATTTATTTAAATAAATATCCTTAAATCTAGCTAAGTTATTTTCATTGTAGTCACTTTGACAAGAAACGGAAAGTAAGATTATCCAAAAATAAATAAAATGTGTCTTTAATAAATTAGTCAAATACTAAGGTTTTTGTTTAATACTGTAAAGGGTCTCGAAGTTTATATAAATGTTATGTTTATTTTTAAGAACAGAAAGCCACTGATTTTCTAAATAATTCTGATATGCTGAAACAATAATGCCTTCAGCCTCTTTAAGCTCCTTATTTCTTTGTGGTAATTTATCTTCTACAAAAATAAGTACCCATTTTCCTTGGTTGTTAAATGGGCCATTAAAGCCTTTTTCTAAATCGTCAAAAGCTAAATTATATTTATTAAAATCATCTATTATTTTGTTTTCATATTTTAAGTTAAAAAGATTGTCAGTATTCAGAATTGACATAATAGAATCGTTGTTAAGCGATTTTTTCAATTTCAATGATTTAACTTTATTGATGGTTTTTTTAGATTCTGAGGTAAATAATGTTCCGCTAATTCTGTCAGGCCATTTCCATGTGTCTTTATTTAATCTATAAAATTCTTTTAAACCAGTTGTGTCTTTTATAGCTTTTGTCCAAATATTTTGATCAGAAATCTCAAAAAGTAAAATGCCATCTCGATACTCTTTCATCAAAGCTTTAAAATCAGGATGTTTGGTTTCAAGTTGGGTTTTTTCAAAATCAATTAAATTTTGATTTATAAACTTTATGAATTGTTGTTTTATTAAGTTTTCTTCAATTTTGTCTTTTAAAGTAAGTTTTGATTTCGCTAGATATTTAATAAAATCAAAGTTGGTGAAGGAAACATTTGAAAAAGTTAAAATTGTATTATTTATATTTTTTAATTTCTTATTGGATTCAATATTTTCATAATCAAAGTTTTTACTTTTTAGAATTCCGACTAATTCTTTCATGTTAAGCATGTTTTTTAATTGGTACTCAATTTTTAATTTATTAATAAAAGATGATTTTGTTTTTTGAGCCCTAGCATCTTTTTGAATTTTATTTTTTAGGACATAACTCATTGATTTTAAGTCGCCTATTGGTTCATAACTAAGCCTTTTTACTATATGCCAACCATTAGGAGTTTTAAATGGTTTTGAGTATTGACCATCAGTTTTTAGTGAAAAAACCGCTTCCTCAAATTCTGGATAAAAATTTCCACCTGAATTTATCCATCCTATTTCTCCTCCGTTTTTAGCTGATTTTCTGTCTTCTGAGAATTGAATAGCTAGTTCTTCAAAAGTTTTGGTTTTTTCAACCAAATCCTTGTATATGGAATTTATTTTTTCCTCAGAAAGGTTATTTTCGTTTTTTAAACTTGTAGTAATCATTATATGACTTGTCTTTACTTTTCCCTTAGCTTTTCTTATAGAATTTGGTTTAACTATGTGGTATCCATATTTGGTTCTTACAATCTCAGAAACTTTTCCAACAGGTGTTTCATAGGCTGCACATTCAAATGAATACAACATTTTAAATGCATTAAAATATCCTAGGTTTCCTTTGCTTGATCTTGCATAAGGGTCTTCGGATAACTCTTCAGCAACTTCTTCAAAACCCATATTTCCTGAAATAATTTTATTTTTAATATCTAATATTTTATTGAATGCTTTTAATGTGTCTTCTGAAGATGGATTTGGTCCAAGTTTAGTCATTATGTGACTAGCATTAACTTCATTAATTGTTCTGTAATATGCTTCATTAATTAAATCTTCATTTATTGAAGTATCTATTAAATAGGGTTTTTCTAATTGAATTCTATATCCACTTAGTTCATCAATGAATTTCTTTGTGGTATCTAATCCTAACTCTTCAGCAGCTATTACTTTAAGTTTAAAGTTGATAAATAGCTGAATATATTCATCTAAATCTTCTTTAGTAGCAATTTTTTCTTTTTTATTTTTCCAATAAATTTGTTCAAATTCTGTTTTGCTAACTGTTTGATTATCAATTTTTAAAATAGTATTATCCTGTCCAAAAAATGTTGCATAACAAAATATAATTCCAATTGTTTTGATTAGTTTCATTTATTAAATTATTTATTTATCTTAAATTATAGTTTGGTGATTCTCTAGTTATAGTCACATCGTGAGGATGACTTTCCACCATTCCAGAGCTAGTTATTTTAATAAATTTTGCTCCCATTAAGTTTTCTATATTTTTTGCACCACAATATCCCATTCCTGCTCTAAGACCACCAATTAATTGATGCATTACTTCTTTTAAAGAACCTTTAAATGGAACTCTAGCAGAAATACCTTCTGGAACTAACTTTTTGATGTCATTTTCATATTCTTGAAAATATCTGTCTTTAGAACCTTTTTGCATCGCTTCAATAGAACCCATTCCTCTATAAGTTTTGAATTTTCTTCCTTCAAAGATTATAGTTTCACCTGGGGATTCTTGCGTTCCAGCAAACATTGAACCCATCATAACACTAGATGCTCCAGCAGCAATTGCTTTAGGAATATCTCCTGTAAACCTTATTCCTCCGTCAGCAATTATGGGGACTGATGAATCTTCAAGGGCTTTTTTAACATTCATAATGGCTGAAAGTTGAGGGAAACCAACACCAGCAATAATTCTTGTTGTACAAATTGATCCTGGTCCGATTCCTACCTTTATAGCATCAGCTCCTGCATGAACAAGATCTAATGCTGCCTCTCCAGTAGCAATATTGCCCACCACAACATCTAGTTTCGGATATTCTTTTTTAACTTCTTTTAATAAACTAATAACCCCTTTTGAATGCCCATGGGCAGTATCAATAACTATTGCATCAACACTTGATTTTACCAAAGCTTCAATTCTTTCAAAGGTATCTTTGGATACTCCTACAGCAGCAGCAACCCTTAATCTACCAAATTCATCCTTACAGCTATTTGGATGTTGCTTTACTTTGATAATGTCTTTAAATGTTATAAGACCTACTAAAAAATCATTTTCATCAATTACCGGTAATTTTTCAATTTTATGATTTTGAAGAATATTCTCTGCTTTTATTAAATCAACATCTTCTTTTGCAGTAACTAGATTTTCTTTAGTCATTACATCCGCAATCTTCTTATTCAACTTTTTTTCGAATCTTAAATCTCTGTTTGTTACAATACCTTTTAACTTTCTCTCCTTATTTATAACTGGAATTCCTCCAATTTTGTTTTCAGCCATTAATCTTAAAGCATCACCAACCAAAGCTTCTTCATTTAGTGTAATAGGGTCTAATATCATTCCACTTTCTGATCTTTTAACTTTTCTAACTTCATTAGCCTGCCTTTCAATTGACATATTTTTATGTATTACTCCAATTCCACCTTGTTGGGCAATAGAAATGGCTAGATCATGCTCTGTAACTGTGTCCATAGCAGCAGAAATGATAGGAGTATTTATGATTATATTTCTGGTGAATTTAGTTCCTAAATTCACTTCATGAGGTAGATTTTCAGAGTAAGCAGGTACCAATAGTACGTCGTCAAAAGTCAATCCTTCTCCAATAAATTTTTCTTTATTATCTAGCATAAAAAAATAAAACTTTTGCAAATTTAGAAAAATACTTCTATGTGAAAGAAACCAGAGTTGTATTTAAGGCATATTTAACATTAAAAAAAAATCTCATTAATAATTATAGACATTTTCACCATCAATTATAGTATAGATAACTTTTGTTTTTAAAATTTCATTTTCCTCTTGGCTTAATATCTCTGTATTTAAAACCACCATATCTGCAGACTTTCCAATTTCCAAGCTGCCTTTTTCATTTTCCTCGAAATTTGCAAGTGCAGCCCATATAGTCATTCCCTTGAGAGCGTTAATTCTGCTTAAAGATTCATTTTTTTGGAATCCACTTAAAGGTTTTCCCATATTATTTTTTCTAAAAACCGCAGCATAAAACGTGTAAATCGGGTTGATTTTTTCAACTGGAAAATCAGTTCCAAGAGCAATTAAAAAATTTTGTTCCAAAAGTGACTGGTATTGATAACATTCTTTTAATCTTTTCTTTCCAAGTCTTAGTTCAGCCCATGAATAATCAGAAGTAGCATGGGTAGGTTGAACGGATGGTATTATATTAAATTCATTGAAAAAGTGAATGTCATCTGGATGGATGCATTGAACATGTTCTACTCTCCATCTTAGATCATTAGAGGATTGTAAAATTTTAGCGTAGGATTTTAGAACTGTTCTGTTGGTCGAGTCTCCGATTGCATGGGTACAAGCTTGGAAGCCTAATTCTTTAATTTTAGCAAGTTTTTCTTCATAAACTTTTTGATTTTGCAATAGCATCCCGTAATTTGTCTTCTGATCAGAATAAGGCTTTAAAAGACAAGCTCCTCTAGAACCTAAAGATCCGTCTGCAAAAAACTTGAAAGAGCGAACATTTAATTTATTTGTTTTAAAAGGCTCTGCTAAAGTATCTAAGAAGTACTTGAAATTATTCTCATTATCTGTAAGCATTGCAAAAACTTTTATTTTTAATTCATTAGATGAGTGGAGTTTGTCAATAAGTTCTATATCTTCTTTATTGAGTCCTGCAATATCAACTGTAGTTAAACCAAGTGATATACAATCTTCTTGTGCTTTAATTAATGCCTTCTTTTTAGACGATTCGTCTGGTTTCGGAATTTTTTCCAAAATCAAATTCATTGCATTGTCAACAAATAATCCAGTGATTTTTTTATCAATTTTTTCAATATACCCTCCTTCAATAGTTGTATCTAATGCAATTTTAGCTGTTTTAATAGCCATTTCATTTGCCATAATAACATGTCCATCTATTCTATTAAGAACAATATTTAAATCTTTAAAATGCTCATTCAATAGATCGTTATTTGGCCAGTTTTTATCTTTCCATTGGTTTTGATCCCAACCGTATCCAACTAGCCAATTTTTATTTTGTTTGTCAATATTTTTTTTGAGAATATCAATTATTTCTTGAAAAGATTTGGCACTTGAAACATCCACCATTCCTTGCTGAAGACCATAGCCTAGAAAGTGACAATGAGCGTCTATAAATCCAGGATATGCAAATAAGCCCTTTAAATCTATAGTTTTATTGGAGGAATATTTATTTAATATTTGATTGTTTTTTCCAAGATCTAGAATTTCCCCATTTTTTATCCCTATTGCCTCATAAACGTTGTAATTATCATCCATAGAGAAAATAGTACCATTGTGATAGATGATGTCTACTTCAATTTTTTCTTTGCATGCTACTAAAAAAAATAGTGCAACAATTACAGCTATTCTATTTAGTTGGATGTTTTTTAAATTGATCATACATTAAATTTATTACAATTATTAAAAATAAAAGCCCAGGCACTTTATATCTAACAAGCGCACCAATAACTGGTGTAGAAATACCAATTAATATAAAAAGCATAGTAATGAAAAATAAAGAGTTCCATAAGATATTTTTAACATCTTGATTTATTTTAATTTTTAAAAAAATCATTTTAAAAAATAGGTATGCAATCATTAAATACAACAATAAGTTTTCTATTAATGGGAAAAGCTGTAATAAATTATTGATATTATTTGGGAAAGGTCTAAAAAAACCATTGACTACTCCCTTTGGAATTGCTTTAAGTAATGAAGTTATACTTGGTTCAATTGGAGTTATTTTATAAGCACTTCCAGTATCAAATAATTCGCTTAAAGTTATAAAATCATTCTGCTTTTGAGAAAGAATCTTTAATGGATTATAGTTGTTATTCATTTTTCCCAATGCAAAGATAATAACAGCCATAATTACACAAATTGTAAATATTATTCTTGGGGGTTTTAATTTTGTTTTTTCTGAAATTATATAGGAAATCAAAGCTGGAAAAACGCAAATAAAAATATAAAATTTAACCTTAAAAATAATTAATATTGCTACTATAAATGAACTTATATTCGCCCATTTTCTTTTAGGTATTAGGGAATTAAGTATTAGGCCAAATGAGAAAATTATCATTGGTTCTTTTAATATTCCAGAGCTCCAAAGAAAAATACTTGGAAACAATACAATTGACCAAAATAAAAACTTTGGATATTTAAATTCAAATTTTTTTATTAAACTTTTAAATATTAAAACCTCCCCAACAAAACCCATTAATATAAATGTGATGGAGTTAAAAAAATAATTCTTGAACCCTATTAAATTTAAAATTGCATTTATCTTAATTAAGAGTCTAGATTCATTCATTAATGAGTTTTTGTATGAAGTGTCCCAATTATTCATTTCCATGTAATAATTAAATGAAAAATATTCTCTATTAAAATCTAAGCCAAGGATGATTTTAAAAAAATCTATTGGATTTTTAAAAAAAGAATGATAAAGCACTAGGCTATCATCATAATATTTGAAAATGTCTGCAGTATGTCTTTGAGTATAATATTGAGTATAGATATAATATAGAATTAACCCACCAGAAAGTTTCACGGCAAAAGCACTAATAATTTCATTCCTAGAAATATTTTCAGAATTGAAAAATTTTAGTTTAAAAATTGCAATTATAATTAAGCAGATATAAATTAAAGGACTCAGTGTAATATCTTAGTTAATCCAATTTAAAAAAAATAAGCAAACCATATATAATAGTATTTAATATTTATATTATGTTTAGAATCTTTACTACTATTTTTATTAAAAATATTTATCTAATCTTTTGCTCTTAATTACAATAATTATAATCCTTAATATAATGTTAGTAAATCAATAAAATTTTGAGTGCTTCATTTCATTCTTTAATTATTTTTGTTGCTTATATTTTAATATGTCTAATAATCCTCAAAATAATCCCTCCAGTGTTGAACAAGCAGAAGAGTTGGGATTGAAAAAAGAAGAGTTCAATCACATATGTGAAGTTTTAGGTAGAGTTCCTAACTTTACAGAACTTAGTATTTACTCGGTGATGTGGTCTGAACATTGCTCCTACAAAAACTCAATTTATTGGCTTAAAAAACTACCGAAAGATGGTCCTCATATGTTAGTAAAGGCAGGTGAAGAAAACGCAGGTTTAGTAGATATTGGGGGTGGTCTTGCTTGTGCATTTAAAATAGAATCTCATAACCATCCTAGTGCTTTAGAGCCATACCAAGGAGCAGCAACTGGTGTAGGTGGTATTAACAGAGATATTTTCACAATGGGTGCAAGACCAATTGCTCAAATGAATTCTTTAAGATTTGGCCCTTTTGAAAATACTAGAACTAAATGGCTTTTGAAAGGTGTCGTTAAAGGTATTGGTGACTACGGAAATTCTTTTGGAATACCTGTTATTTCTGGAGAAGTTTTTTTTGACGAAAGCTATGACCAAAACCCTTTAGTAAATGCGTTTTCTGCGGGAATAATGAGTGTTGATGATTTAATTTCAGCAACTGCTACAGGAGTTGGCAATCCTGTGTTTATAGTTGGTTCATCAACAGGTAAAGATGGTATTCATGGAGCAGCTTTTGCGTCGAAAGATATGACAGAAGATTCTATGGATGATTTGCCAGCAGTTCAAGTAGGAGATCCTTTTCAAGAAAAATTATTACTAGAAGCCTCTTTGGAACTATCTAAGACTGATGCAGTGATAGGTATGCAAGATATGGGTGCTGCTGGAATTACATGTTCTTCGTCTGAAATGAGTGCTGCTGGAAATGTTGGAATGAAGATAGATTTAGATAAGGTTCCAACAAGACAATCTGATATGAAAGATTGGGAAATATTACTTTCTGAATCTCAAGAACGAATGCTTGTTGTAGTTGATAAGGGCAAGGAAGATGTAGTTAAAGAAATTTTTGATAAGTGGGATTTAAATTGTGAACTTATTGGGGAGGTAATTGAAGGTGATTTATTAGAGTTTTATAAAGATGGTAATTGTGTAGCTAGTTTGCCTCCATCTTCTTTAGTTTTGGGTGGAGGAGCTCCCCAATATCAAAGAGAATATAAAGAACCTTCTTATTTTAAAAAATACCAGGACTTTAATATAAATAGTGTGAAAGAGCCAAACGATTTAGTTGAAGTTGGAAAATTTCTTTTTAGTCAGCCTAATATTGCTTCAAAAAAATGGATTTATGAGCAGTACGATAGTATGGTTGGAACCAATAATGTTTCTACTAATCATCCATCAGATGCAGGAGTTGCTTTAGTTAAAGGCACAAAAAAAGGTATTGCAATGTCAGTAGACTGTAATTCAAGATATGTTCATGCAGATCCAGAAACAGGGACAGCAATTGCAGTTTCAGAAGCTGCAAGAAATATTGTAGTAACTGGAGGGGAACCATCTGCAATTACCAATTGTTTAAATTTTGGAAATCCGTATCACCCAGAATCCTATTGGCAATTTGTGGGTGCTATCCAAGGAATGTCAAAAGCATGTGAGAAGTTTTCAACACCTGTTACGGGGGGTAATGTAAGTTTCTACAATCAATCTATTATCAATGGAAAAGAAGTCCCTGTTTTTCCCACTCCTACCATAGGAATGATAGGTCTTGTCGATGATGTTAGAAATATAATGAGTTTAGATTTTAAATCTAATTCTGACCATATATTTTTAATTGGAAAAGTGGTTGAGGATATTGCTTCCTCTGAATACTTATTTAAATACCATAAAATAGGTGCTTCTCCAGCACCATATTTTAATTTGGATGAAGAATTTAACCTTCATAAATGTGTTTCCAATATAATCAATAAAAAACTAATTAGTGCAGCACATGACTGTGCAGACGGTGGGTTATTTGTTTCATTAGTTGAAATGGCAATGACTTCTGATTTTGGATGTGAAATTTCTACACAAAAGACAATTAGAAAAGATGCATTTTTATTTGGAGAATCTCAAGGAAGAGTAGTGGTAACAGTCAAGAGTGAACAATTAGATTCTTTTAAAAGTGAAATAGAATTAAGTGGCGTTCCTCATATTTCCTTAGGTAAAGTAACTACAGATACAAATATTGTCATTGATAATATTAGTTTTGGGTCTGTAGATAGTTATAAAGAAATTTCTGAAAACGTTATTAAACTCTAATTCTTTTTACTATTTTGTTCATAAAATTTAATTTATGATATACATCAACATATTTTTATATTCTGTAGCTGTATTTTTAATTTTGAAATCTATAATGATAATTCCTGAACGACAGTCTTGGGTTATTCAAAGACTAGGAAAATTTAACAGAATTTCTCTTCCTGGATTAAAGTTTAAAATCCCCTTCATTGAAAACATTGCTTCCAAAGAGAATTTAAGAATTCAGCAATTGGATGTAGATGTAGAAACCAAAACTTTAGACGATGTCTTTGTTATTTTAAAAATTTCTGTTCAATACAGAATTATAACTGATAAAGTCTATGAAGCTTTTTATGAATTAGATGATCCCCACGATCAGATTGCATCTTATATTTTTGATGAGGTAAGGGCAGAAGTTCCAAAATTAGGTTTGGATGATGTTTTCAGTAAAAAGGATGATATTGCATTAGCTGTTAGAGAAAATATTTCTCAACAAATGGAACAGTATGGTTATAAGATAGTCAAAACTCTAATTACTGATATCAATCCTGATGAATTAGTAAAAGCTTCAATGAATAAAATTAATGCTGCTACTAGAGATAAAGAAGCTGCTGTTCAAGAAGCAGAAGCTGAAAAAATTAAGATTGTAAAAAAAGCAGAAGCAGAAGCAGATTCTAAAAGACTTTCTGGTGAGGGTATTGCTGCACAGCGATTAGAGATTGTAAGAGGGTTCAAAGAATCTGTGGAAGATTTTCAAAAAGCTTTACAAGATGTAGATCCTCAAGAAATCATGCAATTTGTATTGATGACTCAATATTTTGATACTTTAACCGCAATTGGTGCTAATGAAAATAACAACACAGTTATGGTTCCTCATACACCTGGGGGAATGAAGGATTTTCAACAACAAATTATTGAAGGAACGTTTGTTGGAAAAGAATTATCTAAGCATCAGAAAAAAACAAGTAAATAATTCATTATTTATGTTTCTTTTAAATTATTTGATTGGGGTTCCTTCAAATATTTAAAAATATAAATCTAACCTTTTCTTAAAAATTACGTATAATTTTGATAGAAACATATGATAATTTATCATTAGATATTTTATTAGTCTAATTCTTTCTTTAAATTTACGTAGTGAATAAATATTACAGGCTTCTATTATCTCTAATCCTTATAATTTCGTTTACCCAAGAAGTTAAGGCTACTCATGTTCCGGGTGGAAATATTTCATATAAGTGTTTAGGTGGTAATAATTACATAATAACTCTTACTGTATTTGAAGATTGTAGTGGTGCTGTGACAGTGCCAAATACTCCACAGACACTGACAGTTACTAATAGCTGTGGGTTTAATTCTTTGAATCAAATAACACTTCCAGTTTTATCTTATGGTGACGAAATAAGTCAAGTTTGCTATCCTCAATTACCAAATACTACATGTAATGGAGGATTTCTGCCTGGGATTAAAAAACACGTCTACAGTGATACAATTAACCCTATCACCTTACCAGGAAATTGTAATGACTGGACATTCTCTTGGGACGGTTGTTGTAGAAATACTGCTGTTAATTTAGCCAATCAAGATGGATATTATTTTGAAGCAGTTATAAATAATTCTAATTCTCAGTGTAATTCATCTCCAATAATTAATTCAAATCCAGTTCCATACAATTGTATCAATATACCAGTTGCCTATAATTTTCAAGTAACAGAACCCGATGGAGATTCTCTTCACTATTCTTTCATTGCCGCATCAGAAATTGCTTTTGGAGGAGCTGGACCTATTCCTGTTGCATATGCAGGCGGTTATTCACCAGCTAGTCCAATTAACGGCATCTCTTTAGATCCAAATACTGGAGAAATTACCTTTACACCAACAATTCAAGGTGCATTTGTTGTAGTTGTTAAAATTGAAGAATTTGATTCTTCTGGAACATCTCTTGGCTATATAATGCAAGATTTTCAATTCCAAATAATTACACAAAACTGTATTAATAATGGACCAACTTTACCAGCTTCCCCACTTATAAATTTTTCCGGAAATGCTATTTATCTTGGAGGAAATTCAATACAAGCATGTGAAGGTGATAGTGTTTGTTTTGATGTTGAATTTTTAGACGTTGATCCTCTAGATTCAATATATATAAACTCAAATGTCACACAAATTTTTCCAGGTGCCAGTTTCATTCAAAATAGTTTTTTTTCCCCTGCAACTGCTTCAATATGTTTTGAAGTTTTACCGGGTTCAAACCCTTTAAGTTCAATTTCTATTAATGTAAATGATAATGGATGTCCCGTTATGGGAACTACTTCATCATTAATTAATGTCACAGTAATTTCCAACACCTATGCTGGTCAAGATGTTACTATTTGTCAAGGGGAGTCAACCCAAATTTTTGCTACAGGTGGTTCAAATTTTAACTGGTCTATAATAAGTGGAGACCCAATAAGTTTTGGTAATAATTTTTCTTGTAACGGATGTTCGAGCCCAATCGCGAGTCCAGCATTTTCTACAGTTTATAAGGTTATAAGTAATCTCTCTGGAGGTTGTTCAAATGTAGATACTGTAAATGTTAATGTGGCTCCAAATTTTAATTATAATTTGACTCAGTCAGATACCGTTGCCTGTCTTAATTCACTTGTCAATTTCACTGCTTCTCCATCAGGAATTGGAAACTACACGTATCAATGGGATCCTATTTCTTTTCTAAATAATCCACAAATTGGAAATCCTGAGTTCAGTTCTTCAATGTCTGGTTTCATGAGTTACAATGTTACAATAACCAATTCCCAAGGTTGTGTTAAAAATGATTCATTATCAATAAATGTTTTACCTGCATATTCCCCAAATATTCAACTAACTGCAAGTGATACAGCTGTAATTTGTGGAGATTCTGTATTTATGAATGTGGATTTATTAGGAAATAATCCTGCAATTTGCTCTCCAAGCGGATCAACATCATGTAACTCTCTATCCTCAAATCAAATCGTTGGATCAAACATTGGAACTAATACAAATATCTCATATCCTACTCCATTTGGAAATTATTTTAAAAATGTTAAACAACAATATTTATATAGAGCAAATGAATTTCAATCCGCAGGTTTTAACGGTGGAAAAATTACTGAAATTTCATGGGAGACTGTTTCTAGTAATAACGCTTCAAATAATATTGATGATTTCACCATTAAAATAGGTTGTACAAGTTCAAATTCATTAATTTCATGGGAGTCAGGATTGTCCAATGTTTTTTATCAACAAAATTTCTCAGTTGTTCTAGGATGGAATGATATTGTTTTGGATAATGCTTATGAATGGGATGGTATTTCAAATTTAGTTATTGAAATATGCTATACTAATATTAATCAAAATACTTTAAACTTTAATTGGTCTTCTAATTATACCCAAACGCCTTTTAACTCGTCGATTTATTTTAAAGATGATATAACTCCATCCTGTTCTTATAATGGACCAATAACTGGCTCTTCTAATAAACGCCCAGTAACAAAATTTAGAACTTGTCCAATGATCCCAGATCCTAGCTTCTTTTCATTTGTTTGGTCTCCCTCTTTTTTCTTGTCTAATTCAGCTGACCAAAACCCAAATGCTGTTCCAATGGTGAGTTCTAATTATCAAGTTTTAGTGACAGATAATTCAGGAGGATGTAAAGATTCAGCTGATATATATATTGATGTGATTTGTGATACATGTCGTAAACCATCGGCTTTAATTAACGACTTAACTTGTTATGGAGGAAGTGATGCATCTATTTTTGGTTCGCCAACAGGCATTTTTGGCCCTCCTTGGATAGTGTATTTATTGGACGGTAGTTATAATATCCTTGATTATGATAGTAATGTCGTAAGCACTTTTTTCTTTGATAGTTTGACTTCTGGTCAATATGTTTTACGTTCTTTAGATACCTCAGGTTGTTATGCAGACACCTTGGTTACAATTAATGATATAACACCAATTAGTTTGACTATGACTAATGATACAATAGTTTGTATTGGTGGAAATGCTACTATTGGAGTAACTGCAAATGGAGGCACATCACCTTATATTTATAATTGGGAAGGTTTAAGTAATACTACTATGTCACATATTGTTAATCCATTATTCTCTCAGTATTATAAAGTAAATATTCAAGACTCATCTGGCTGTGAATCAAATTATGATTCTGTATTGGTAGCTTTGTTTCCACCAATAATTATTAACACTTTAACTGATTCCATTTGTCCATTTGATAGTTTAGATTTAAGTGTTACGGCATTTGGTGGTAATGGTGGGCCATATAATTATTCATGGACAAATCAATTGGGTGTACAATTAAGTAATCAGACAACTGCCAATGTTTCACCAATCAATTCTAACACATATTATTTTGTCACAGTAAGTGATAATTGTGAGACTCCAGAGAATAACGATTCTGTTTTAGTCAGTTTGTATGATTTGCCTAATGTAGTTTTTTCATCTGATACTTCAAGTGGTTGTTGGCCAGTGGAGGTTCTTTTTTATAACAACACCAATACATCTCAAGTCGCAAGTTGTGAATGGAATCTTGGAAATGGCGTTTTTTCAAATAATTTAGATACTGTGGTGATGATTTACAATACTCCAGGCTCTTACAATGTAACTTTGGAAGTTGTAAATTCGGATGGCTGTGATAATGACACTACATATTTTAATTACATAGAGATATACGATTACCCAGTTGCTGGTTTTATATCCCGTCCTAACCCTGCTTCAATTCTTAATCCCTCGGTACAGTTTGTAGATACTTCTAGTTTAGATGTCGTGTATTTTGATTGGACATTTTACGATAGCACCAATACAGTAATTGGTAGTGATTACGTGCAGAATCCGACCTATAATTTTTCCGGAATAATAGAGCAACAGTATTATATACATCTGTATGTAGAGAATCAGAATGGTTGCTCAGATACTGTTAGTGGAACTCAGGTAGTGGAGGGTGAATATGCTTTTTTCTTGCCTAATTCATTTACACCAAATGGAGATGGGTTGAATGATAGTTTTTTCCCTGTTGGAGATAAGGTATCTATAGAGAATTATAGTTTTAAGATATTTAACAGATGGGGAGAATTGATTTTTAGCACGAATGATTTCAATGAAAAATGGGATGGTACTTATCAAAACAATCCATTATCATCAGATGCATATATTTGGAAAATTGATTTAGTAGATAGCTCAACAGGCAAAGAAAAAAATCTGAAAGGTTATGTACTATTGTCAAGATAGATAATATTTTATAACTGAGTTTCAGTATATTTATAGTATGAAGTTCAAGTATATTTCTGTCAAAATTCAAATAATAACCTCTTTACTTTATTTTATCTTATCTAATATTTCTGCTTTTTCGCAAACTAATCTACAGAATCCATCTTCTTTAATATTTGTAGAGGGTGGAGAAAGAAAAAGCTATATTTCTGTGGAAGAAAATATTAAATCTTTTGGATTAGATCATATAAATTCAATGATATTAGCCTACAATTCTAAAATGTCGTCAATAGATACCAACGATATAAATAAAAAAGTTTGGTTAAAAAGAATTAAATATGAACTTGTACTTTTAAGACAAAGAAAACTAGAATTAACCAAATAATGAGACCTTTTCTACTATTTTTCATAGTTCTATATTGTTTTAATTTAAAAGGTCAAACCAATGTAAATTGTGCAAATATGTCTGGAATTTGTACAAATACTGGGTTAACATTTCAAGCAAATAGCGGAGTTACTGCTGCTAGTATTTCTAATCCTGGAAATAATTATGGTTGTTTGTTTAATTCACCTAATCCTGCATGGTATTACCTGCAAATATCTCAATCAGGGAGTCTTTCAATGACACTTTCAGCAGCTCAGGATATAGATTTTATTATGTGGGGTCCTTTTCCAAATTTAGCAAATGCTATTTCAAATTGTAATTCCTATTCTGCGGCTGATATAGTTCCAGATTTACCAACTGGTTGTGGAGGTATTTTTGCTTGTACCCAACTAGGATGTAGCTATTCTATTTCTAATATTGAAACACCTTCAATATCTAATGCATTAGCTGGTGAGGTTTATGTTCTTTTAGTAACCAATTACGCAAATGTAGTTCAAAATATATCTCTTGTTCAGTCAGGCGGTTCTGGAAGTACAAATTGTAATGTTTTGAATCCATGCGACATGACTTATATTAATGCAAATGTTACATCTTGTGATTCTTTATCTGGAACCTATGATATTAGTGGTGTTGTAGAATTTAATAATGCACCTGTTTTGGGTTCGTTAGTTGTTAAAAATTGCTCTGGAGATTCCGTAATTTATAATCCTCCTTTCACTAGCCCATTAAATTATAGTATAAATAATATTTACAGTAGTGGTAATCAAAACTGTGTAATAACTTCTTATTTTACAGATGATAACTCATGTAGTTTATCCACTAGTTCATTCATTGAGCCAATTTGTCCGGGCCCTTGTCTTGCTCCAATCCCAACTGTGGATAGCTTGACTTGTTATGGCGGAAGCGATGCATCTATATCTGGCATCCCCGATGGAACAGACGGTCCTCCTTGGATTATTCAGCTTATAGATGGAAATTATACAAATATTCTTTTTTCAGATAGTAATATCACATCTTCTTTTTTATTTGATAGTTTAAGTGCTGGTAGTTATGTAATAAGATCTTTAGATACTACAGGGTGTTATGCAGATACTATGATAACTATTCCAGATGGTATTCCAATGGTTCTTTCGATGAGTAATGATACTGTAATTTGTATTGGAGGTACAGCGACAGTCGCTGTTACATCGACAGGTGGAACACCACCTTATAGCTATAGTTGGAATGGTATAAGTGGCAATGGCCCTCATGACGTTTCCCCTACTTATTCACAATATTATAAAGTTAGCGTATTAGACTCATTCAACTGTGTGTCTGATTTAGACTCGGTGTTAGTTGCTCTTAACCCACCAATATTAACCAATTTACTATCATCTGTTTCAATATGTCCATATGATAGCTTAAATATCACAATTGCTACCTATGGTGGAAACGGAGGTCCATATAATTATGGATGGACAATGGCTAATGGAATTTCTGTCGGTTCTCAAAGCAGTCTAAATGTATCACCTGTTGGTAGTTCTACCTACTATTATTTGACTATTACTGATAATTGTGAGACTCCAGAGAATTTAGATTCTATTTTAGTTAGTTGGTTTGATTTGCCCACGGTTGATTTTTCCTCTAACAGAGTTAGTGGATGTTGGCCAGTAGAGGTGTATTTTTATAACCAAACAACTGTTTCACAGGTAGCTAGTTGTGACTGGGATTTAGGGAATGGATTTTACTATAATAACTTAGATACTGTGGTGACAATTTACAATACTCCAGGGTCGTACCATGTTACTTTAGATGTAACGAATTTGGATGGTTGTGATAATGATACTACTTATTTCAGTTACATAGATGTTTACGACTATCCTGAAGCTGGTTTTACATCAAGTCCCAACCCTGCTTCTATACTATCTCCTTCAGTTCAGTTTTTAGATACATCAAGTGCAGATGTAGTATATTTTGATTGGACATTTTACGATAGCACCAATACAATTATTGGCAGTGATTATGTTCAGAACCCAATTTATAATTTTTCGGGTATTGAAGAGCAACATTATCACATTCGGTTGTATGTTGAGAATCAGAATGGATGTTCTGATACTGTTTACGGAGTTCAGATAGTGGAGGGTGAGTATGCTTTTTTCTTGCCAAATTCTTTTACTCCAAACGGGGATGGTTTGAACGATACTTTTTTTCCAGTTGGAGATAAGATATCAGTGGAGAACTATAGTTTTAAGATATTTAATAGGTGGGGAGAGTTGATATTTAGTACTAATGACTTCAATGAAAAATGGGATGGCACGTACCAAAACAATTCATTATCATCTGATGCATATATATGGAAGATTGATTTAGTAGACATCTCTTCAGGTGAGGAAAAGAGTCTGAAAGGTTATGTACTACTTTCTAAATAGCTAAAACTTTTTTTGCAATCCTAAATATGGAAGGACTATTGCATCAATTCCTAAAGCGTTGTTAATTGCTTCCATATTTATAATCGTAATTCCGATACTCCAGTTTTCTCTAAAATTTCTTGCAAAATTTATTATAATATTATTTATCAACCCTAATTGGAGGCCATCTACAGTAATTCCAACTATTTCCCCTGCTAGAGTAAACCTTTCTGCAATTTTTTTTTGACTTGCTAAATATCCCCCATAATAAAACTCTTCTAAAACTGGAAGATGATATCCTATCATTCCAATAGTTGTATTCTTAAAATTATCTCCATAAGTTATTCTAGGCAAAAACCCCCAACTATTTAATTCATTAATTCCATTTAAATTAGTTAGTAGATTTATGCTTCCAATAAGTGATATTCCAGTAGTGAAGGAATTATTTATTTTTTTGGAATAGGTAAGTGAAGAAAATACATTATATATAAATATATTCCCTACTGAAATTTCAAAATTTTCATGAACTCCTATTTTGGAATTACTTGTTATAAAATAGTGTGAATTTGTGTTTACACTTCCCTTCTCAGTTATATAGGCCGATGGAAAATAACAATACTTAGTATATATAGGGTTTGGGTTTTTAAATTCTTTGATAGATTTTATTTGATTTCTTGTAATATATCTATAGGATTTAATTTCATTTTTTTTAAAATTTTTATTCTCATTGGCAATTTGCATACTTAATGAATTGTAATCTTCACTTATTAATAAACCTCTAAATTCCTTATTTTCATTAGTAATTATTACTACAATTGTATCATTAGAATAATTATTTATTAAATTAGTTTGTGTCCAGCTATTTTGAAAACTTAAGAAAAAAGACCAAAAAACAATAAGATTTATTGAACAAGTTTTATTGAATATATTTTTTAATGAGAGTCTTTTATACATTTACACCATGAATTTAAAGAATGATCTTATACTAAGAGCCGCAAATGGTAAAAAAATTGAAAGAACACCAGTATGGTTGATGAGACAAGCTGGTAGAATTCTTCCTGAGTATAGAAAAATAAGAAATTCGTTGAGTGGATTCAAAGAATTGGTAGAAACTCCCCATTTAGCTGCAGAGGTTACAATTCAACCAGTAGATATTTTAGGAGTAGATGCTGCAATTATTTTTTCTGATATTCTTGTAATCCCAGAAGCTATGGGTCTGCAATATGAAATGATAGAAAAAAAAGGACCTTACTTCCCTAAAACTATAGAATCCCAAGCCAATATTGATTCTTTAAATAATTCCGATTTAGAAGACCATTTATCTTATGTTTTTGAAGCAATAAAAATCACTAAAAATGAACTTTCTCAAAGAGTTCCTTTAATAGGTTTTGCAGGTGCTCCATGGACCATATTTGCTTATATGATAGAAGGTCAAGGTTCTAAAACATTTAGTAAAGCAAAGAGTTTTTTATATAGAGAGCCAGAGTTAGCTCATATGCTATTGGAAAAAATAACAATTTCTACCATTGAATATTTAAAATTGCAAATTAAGGCAGGAGTAGATCTGGTACAAATTTTTGATTCTTGGGCTGGGATATTATCTCCAGAATATTACAACGAATTTGGCATGAAATATGTCCATAAAATATGCGATAAAATTAATCAAGTCCCTCTTACAGTTTTTAGTAAAGGTGCTTTTTTTGCTCTTCAAAGCATGAAGAATTTAAATTGTAATACAATTGGCTTGGACTGGACTATGGATATAAATCAAGCAATAAACTTGTTCGATAATACAAAGACTTTACAAGGTAATTTAGATCCTTGTGTATTATATGGTGATTTTAACCTTATAGAGAAAAAGACTAAAGAAATGCTTAATAACTTTGCTGGCAATAGACATATTGCTAACTTAGGACATGGTGTATATCCAGATACCAATCCAGAAAAAGTTAAATGTTTTATAGAAAGTGTCAAATCAAACAACTAAAAATGAGAATTAAATTAATTTTTTTCCTTTTCATATTATTTTCTTTAAATTCTTATTTATGTCAAGAAAATGATAATTTGATTATTAACCCAAGTTTTGAAAGTATAGAAGGAAAACTAAGAAAATTAAATCAAATTAATATTGCCAATGATTGGTATTCTCCAACCTCTTTAAAAGCAGATCTTTTTTCAAGTAGTGTTCCTGGGGATATTGGCACACCTGAAAATGTTTATGGAAAGGAATTTCCTAAAGAAGGAGAAAATTATGCTGGAATATTAACATATAGCTACAATAATAAGAAACCTAGAACATATCTTCAATCAATGCTCATTAAGCCACTTGCTAGTGGACTTAACTACTGTGTAAATATTCATGTAAGCTTATCAGATCTAAGCAAATATGCAATTGACAATATAGGAGTTTACATTAGTCAAGACCCAGTTACACTGGATAAAAAAGGCGATATTATTTTCAATGATAAAGCAATACTGTCTACTGTAGTAACTAATGAAAAAAGTAAAATTTACAAGTCAAGATATAAATGGGAAACCATTTGTGGAGTTTACCAAGCCAATGGAAAAGAAAAGTATATAACAATAGGTAATTTTTTCAATAATAAGGATACCGAATATGAAAAACTTATTAAGTCTGATGATTTCCCTGGAATTCAATTACCTGAAGCTTATTATTACATAGATAATGTTGAGCTTGTTTTAGTAGAAGATCCTGATTTATGCGACTGTAACAAAGGACAAAAAAAGAAAAGAGAATCCATAGTCTACCATTTTGATGTCCAGGTTGACGAGAAATTACCAATTGATTTAAAACTTAAAAAGTACTCAGTATATTTTGATGTGGAAAGTTATTCTGTGGACCCTATGTTCGATAACAATTTAAATAATGTAATAGATATTTTAAAGAACAATCTAGATTTGAAATTACAGTTAAATGGACATATTGATAACTTAGAAAAACAAGCTATTAATGAAGATCCAGAAAACAAGATTTTAAAGAATTTAGGTAATTACAGATCAAAATCAGTAAAAGATTTTTTATTAAAAAATGGAATTTCTTCAGATAGAATTACTGCTGAAGATTTAGGTTCTGAGCAACCCGCTTCCAAGGGAACTACTATGTTTAGTATGGCCAAAAACAGGAGGGTTGAATTCATAATAATCAAATAATTTAATGCTAAAATCAAATAAGAAAATTCAAAAAGCCTGGACTTTTTACGATTGGGCTAATTCAGTATACCCCTTGGTGATTTCCAGTGCAATTTTTCCTGTTTTTTACGAAGGCTATGTTGATGAGAAAGTTTTTTTCTTTGGATTTGAATTCATTAACACTGCTCTAATTACTATTTTAAGCTCATGCTATTTTCTGTTATTAGTTCTAATTCTTCCTGTATTATCTGGTATTGCAGATTCTACTGGCAATAAAAGAGCTTTCATGCAATTCTTTTGTTATTTAGGTTCTTTTTGTTGTGTGCTTCTCTCTTTTTTTGATAAAAACCATCTGGAAATAAGTATGCTGTTATTTGTGATGGCAGGAATAGGGTTTTGGAGTAGTTTGGTTTTTTACAATGCTTTTCTTCCTGAAATAGCAGAAAAAAAAGACCATGATAGTTTGTCTGCTCGTGGTTTTTCTATGGGTTATTTTGGTAGTGTTATTTTACTTGTGCTTTGTTTGTTCTTAATTTTCAACTCTCAAGAAAGTGAGCGGGCTTTTTATACTAGATTATGTTTCGCATTAACTGGCTTGTGGTGGTTTTGTTTTTCTCAAATTACTTTCAAAAATCTTCCCAAAGGAGAAAAAATTAGAATCAAAGACAAGTCTACTTATCAAAAAGGAATTATAGAGCTTAACAAGGTTTGGTTGTACATTATGAAAACAAAGAGGCTCAAAAGGTTTATATACTCTTTTTTTGTTTACAGTATGGCAGTACAAACGATAATGTTGGTTGCCGTATATTTTGGTACTAAAGAAGTGAATTGGGGAGAAGGTGCTAATGCAAAGATGGGCTTAATCATTGGAGTTCTACTTATACAATTAATTGCAATTCCAGGAGCTATTTTACTTTCGAAAATCTCTAAGTTTAAAGGGAATTTATTTGCATTGAAGTTGGTGGTATTTATTTGGATTTTGTTATGTTTAAGTGCTTTATTAGTCTATGAACCCATTCATTTTTATCTTATTTCAGGCTTTGTTGGTTTAGTAATGGGTGGTATTCAGTCTTTATCAAGAAGTACTTACTCAAAATATCTTCCCTCTGGTACAAAAGACACTTCTTCTTTTTTTTCCTTTTATGATATTTCTGAAAAATTGGGCATCGTAATAGGAATGTTTTCTTACGGTTTCATCGAACAGGTTACTGGTAGCATGAGAAATTCAATTGTAGCTTTGGTAGTTTTTTTTATAGTTGGTTTACTTTTGCTTTTTCAAGTCCCTAAAGAAGAGATTTCTATAGAAAACTATGCATAAAATATACGATATAGCCATTGTTGGAGGAGGCATTGTTGGTGCAGCAACTTTTTACAAATTACAACAGCATTTCCCTAACAAGAATCTAGTTCTCATTGAAAAAGAAGATCAGTTAGCTAAACATCAATCAGGAAGTAATTCTGGGGTGATTCATTCAGGATTGTACTATAAACCAGGATCTAACAAAGCTAGGAATTGTGTTTTGGGAAGACATGAGTTGGTTAAATTTTCAAAAGAGTACAAGGTCACCCATGATATCTGTGGAAAGGTTGTGGTTGCTACTCATGAAAAAGAATTTAACTTTTTAGATAAGATTTATAAAAATGGTTTGGAAAATAATACTGAAGGGATTGAAAAAATTAATGCCAATCAAATAAAGGATATTGAACCAGAAGTAAATGGAATTGCAGGAATTTGGGTTCCTTGTACTGGAATAATTGATTATGTAATGGCAACTAAAAAAATGGTAGATGTTGCTCGTGGATGGAATGAAAATAGTGATGTCTTGCTTTCTCAGAAAGTAAACTCTATTGAAAACCAAGCAGATTTAAAGATAATTAGAACACAGAATAAGATTATAAAATCAAAGTATCTTATAGTCTGTGGTGGGCTTCAGGCAGATAGACTTGCCAAAAGTGATGATATAATACTTAAGGAGAGAATTGTTGGATTCAGGGGAGATTACTACAAACTAGAAGACCATGCAAAAAACAAAGTAAATAACCTTATTTATCCTGTTCCTGACCCTGCTTTTCCTTTTTTAGGGGTTCATTTCACAAGAATGGTGAATGGGGATGTTGAATGTGGTCCAAATGCTGTTTTTAGTTTTAAAAGGGAAGGTTACAATAAAACGGATTTTAGCTTAAATGACTCAATAGATGCTTTAACTTACCGAGGAACTTGGCAACTTTTCTATAAAAATGCTTCTTATGGGATTAATGAATATAGAAGAGCTTTCTCAAAAAAATTATTTTTAAAAACTTTACAAAGATTAATTCCCTCTTTAACCATGAATGATATTAAGCCTGGAAGAGCAGGTGTAAGAGCTTTGTTATTAAGTCAAAATGGAGATACCAAAGATGATTTTAGAATAGAATATACTTCCAATAGTATTCATGTTTTAAATGCACCTTCACCTGCAGCAACTGCTTGTTTAGCAATAGGTAATGACATAAAAGAAACGGCTATTGAGAATTTTGCACTAAACTAGTTAGTAAGTTATTTTAGATTTTTCAAAAATTGATTTCCAATCCCAAATATAATTCTCAATTAGGGAATCAATTTTTTTCAAGAAAATAGGATTAGGAGTATTCAATTGTGCAAAATAATCATCTTGGTATTTTCCTAGTTTAAACTTAAAAAATACAGATTTAGACATGCCGTACAATATGTTTTTTGATGGGTGGTTTACCCTTGAAATAAAGGAGCTGTAATTTTCTAATTTCTCTTTCATTTCATTAAAATCCATCTCAAAAACTACACTCATTTCCTTAATAATAGAATTGCAAACCGCATTTTCTTCGTGATTAGAAAGTATTCTTTCAAAAAACTTCATATTTCCAGCTATTATTATGTGCATGAGAATAGAAGGATCTTTGTAATTTAGTTTAGGGTAGGATTCTAGTTCTGAATCATTGTAAATTGCATCTAGAAAATCTTCAAAAGTTTCATCCACTACACGAAGCGTTTTATGTACAAATTGCTTTGCTAAAACTTTATGAGTTATCCTTTTTTTTACAAATAGAGTTGCAAACATTATTAGAGTTAGATTTCAACAAAAATATTTGATGTTGTCTTAATTAAGTAGTTAGAGCTATCTCCTTTATTCACAAAGTTATCAACGATACTAATAAAACTTATTAAATAAATTCTTTGTATTATTTGTTATTCTCTTCCCTTTTTTGACTAAGAAAAAATATATTTGTGCTCTAAATTTCTATTAATGGATAAAAATACTACTACGGGTTTAATTTTAATTGGTGCCGTAGTTATGGCTTTCATGTTTTTGAATCAGCCTAACGAGCAACCCAATCCTACTAACCCAGTTAGTCAATCTAATGAGGTTATTTCTGATGTAAATAGTACTGAATTAACAGAGTTTAAATCTTCAACTAAATCTGAACCTGATTTGGAAATAGATTCTACAGACAATATTATTTTTCAAAAACTTTTAGCTCAAAAAGAAAAAGAGAGACTAATTGAGAATTATGGAATCTTTTATGGTTCAGTTAAAGGTGAGGAAAAAAATTATTTTCTAGAAAACGATAAAATAAGACTTTCTTTTTCTTCCAAAGGCGCAAGAATTACTAATGCTGAAATGGTAGAGTTAGATGAAAACGGTCAATATAAATACAGGACTTACAACAATTTTTTTAGTGATGAAAATAAACCTATTTCTCTTTTTGAAAAAGAAACTTCTCAAATGAGTCTTACAATAGTGGATGCTGAAAAAGTTATACCAGTGGAAACCAGTGATTTGTTTTTTGATTTGGTTAAAAGAAACGATAGTCTCTTAGTTTTTAGAGCAAATGCTGGTTCTCCAGACAAATATCTTGAATTTTCTTACCGCTTGTCTAATGGTGATTATGATGTTGATTTTGAAATTAATTACCACAATATTGAAAATGATATAAAGTCTGACGTTGATTTAAAGTGGTTCATGAAAGGATTATCTACTGAAAAATTAGCAGAGGATGAAAGAAATATTTGTACCATTATGTATAGATATTTTGGTAGTACAAGAGATTATCTTTCTGAGATGTCTGACGAAGAAGACGATCTTCAAAGTAATATAAATTGGATAGCTTTTAAACACAAGTTTTTTTCTTCGATACTATTGAGCGAAGATGGCCTTGGTAAAACAAAAATTGTTCACCGAAATTTAGAGGATAATAATTATACCAAATCTTATGCTTCAAGAACTTCTATACCGTCTATGGGTAGAGTTCCATTGAAGTTTTTATTCGTTCCCAATGACTATGACATATTAGAATCTTATAACTATGAAATGGAAGATCTTATTAATTTAGGTGGAAGTGTTTTCGCTTGGGTAAATAGATACCTTATTGATCCAGTTTTTAAATTTTTAATTTCTTTTGGGTTTTCGATAGGTTTGGTTATTCTATTGCTAACAATAATTGTTAAGATTGTTATTATGCCATTGACCTATAAAAACTACATGTCAACAGCAAAAACAAAGGTTATTAAGCCTGAAATGAATAAAATCACAGCTAAGTACGAAGGAAAAACGGACAAAAATGCTGCGATCAAAAAGCAGCAAGAAACTATGGCTTTATACAAGCAAACTGGTGTAAACCCGATGGCTGGCTGTATACCTATGATTATTCAAATGCCAATTTTGATTGCTGTATTTAGATATTTTCCAGCAAGTTTATCTTTAAGACACAAGGGTTTTTTATGGGCTGAAGATTTAAGTTCCTTTGATTCAATTTTAGATTTGGGATTTGAAATTCCTTTTTATGGAGACCATGTTAGCCTATTTGCTCTTCTAATGGCAGGATCTACTTTAATCTACACTATTACTAACTCTAGTCAAATGACAGCACAAACCCAACCTGGAATGCCTAATATGAAAGTCATTATGTATTTTATGCCAATCATGTTTATTTTCTTTTTTAATAAATATTCTGCCGGTCTTAGCTATTATTATTTCTGTGGAAATATCATGAATATTGGTATAATGTGGGGAATTAAAAAGTTTCTTATTGATGAAGATAAAATCAGAGCAAAGATTGAGTCTAACAAGAAAAAAATTAAAAAGAAATCTCGTTTTCAGCAGCGATTAGAAGAAGTTGCCAAGCAACAACAGAAAAAGAGGAGATGATATTTGTTAATCCCATAAAAATGAACTTAATTTGCAGCTCAAATTTTTAATATCATGTCTAGAGTTTGCCAAATTACAGGAAAAAAAGTTATTACTGGAAATAACGTTTCTAAGTCTAATAGAAAGACAAAAAGAAAATTCTATCCAAACCTTCAAACTAAAAAATTCTTTATTCCTGAAGAAAATAAGTGGNTAACTCTTAAAGTATCCGCATCTGCTATCAGAACTATTAACAAAAAAGGTATTTCTACTGTTATAGCTGAAGCTAAAGCCAATNGTTTTATGTAATTATNTCAGAAAAGTCCTACTAGTTTTGTAGTTTAGGATTCATGAAATATTATTTATTTATATTTTTCTTACTTTCTTTTTTATCCAATTCTTATTCCCAAGAGTTTAAAAATCAATCTATTGAACAAAGGTTCGACTCCCTTGGTATATATGATCTAGATTTATTGCCAGCAAGTTTTCATGCAGATAGAAGAAAAGCTTTAAAAACCTTTATTCCTAGTGGAGGAATGGCTGTCTTCTATTCTGGAAAAAGTATGGTTAGAGCCAATGATGTAGATTATGAATTTCATCAAGACCCTAGTTTTTATTATTTAACAGGATTAAACGAGNCCAATAGTGCATTAATTATTTTTAAAAAACCACAAATATTTGGNACAGATACTATAAGTGAACTTTTATTAATTAAACAAAGAAATGAAAATTCTGAGACTTGGGTTGGTAAGAAGTTAGGGGTTAAAGGNTCTGAACTAGTTCTNGGCATTCAAAAATCCTTTAATATTGACAAGTTTTCTTGGGAACAAATTGATTTCTCTACTATAGATACAGTTTTTACAAACCAACCTTTTAAAGAAAATCGTTATCTAGACTTAGTTTCATTAAAAAACATCCTTAATAAGGATTTGAACGATAATGAAATAAAAAATTGGATGGCAAATCTTAGAGAGGTTAAAACTAAAGAAGAACTAGTTCTTCTAAGAAAAGCAATTTCAATAACATGTGACGCTCAAAACGAGTTAATGAAAGTACTAAAACCAAATATGAAAGAGTTTCAGGCGGAGGCTGTTGTTGAGGCAGTTTTTAAAATAAATGGGGCTGAATATCCTGGATATCCATCGATTGTAGGAGCTGCTGAAAATTCTTGTATTTTACACTATACTACCAATAGAAAAACTATGAAAGGAAACCATTTACTTTTGAGTGATGTTGGTGCAGAATACCATGGATATACAGCTGATGTGACAAGAACTATTCCTGTAGATGGTAAATATTCCAAGGAAGAGAAAATAATTTATAATATTGTTTTAGAAGCACAGAACAAAGCAATTGCAGANTGTAAGGCGGGTAATCCATTTTATATTACCAATACCATTGCGACTACANTAGTTTCTCAAAGATTACAAGAAATAGGTTTAATAAAATCTCCATTTGAATTAAGACGTTATTTTATGCACGGAACCTCTCATTATCTAGGATTAGATGTGCATGATCCAGGTACTTATGGAGAGTTCCAACCCAATACAGTTATAACCGTTGAACCAGGAATTTATATAAAAGAAGGTTCTCCTTGTGATCCAAAATGGTGGAATATTGGTGTTAGGATTGAAGATGATATTTTAATAACTGATGGTGAACCAGAAAACCTCTCTGGATGTGTTCCTAGAACCATCAAGGAAATTGAATCTGTAATGAAAAAACAACCTTTAATTTTTAAAGACTTTTAATCATCAGTTTGTTTATTTTAACCAAAGGTCCTTGACAAGAAAGCTGATGACAACTACTACAATTATTAATAATAGAAGAATAGTTTTTAATACTTGGGTCTTTATTGAATTCTTCAACAGCGTAATCGTATGCTATAGACATNGGTTCAATATGAGGTTTGTTAAAGCTACTATCGGTTACTTGTTGGTGGTGAATTAGTTCAAAATTTAGAAGGTTTTGTCCAAGAGTTTCGTTTTTTTCTAGTTTAATTTTTATTGCCTCCAATTCTTTGCTCATTTCTCGCATCTGTTGCGCCATTTCACTCGTTGGATTTGGATCAATAATGACTTTTGGGGTATCTCTAGAGGGTGTTTTATTTACACATCCAGTTAGAATCAATAAGATTATTCCAATAGAATATTTCATTCAACAATAATTACACCATCTGCTGTAAATCCCAGATCGTAACTTGGTTCTGTTATTTGAGCAATTTCTTCTTCAGTTTTTCCAGCATCTTCTGCATAATGTTTTAACATCTCAACAGTAACAGTATCTAGAAATAAATCTCCTTGTATTATTGCTTTTTTACCCTCTACGCTGTCTGTAGGAACAAAGAATGCATAATCTCTAAATTTGATAAATAATGTATCTTTCCCAGTATCTAAAGTCATCCAACAGCCTTTTTTGCTACATGTTTCTACAATTCTCCCAGATATTTTACTGCTTTTAATCCCAGTATTCATTAAAGATTCTTTCTCAACTTCTAAGTTTTTTATAGAGTCTTGTGAAATTACTTTGCCATAAAATTTATAGGATTGTGATTCGCTTTTGGAATTTAAAATTGGATTTTCATTAGTGTTATTGCATGAAAATAAAATAATGGCTAAGCAGAGTAAAGAAATATTTTTCATTTATAATTTTTNTTCAAATATATTCATTAGAGTTTAACTATTGAATTATACAAGTAAATAAAAACAAATCTAACCTTGTGAATAAAAATAAATAAATTATATTTGCCACCCATAATTTAAGAAAATGGCCAAGAAAGGAAATAGAGTACAGGTAATTTTAGAATGCACAGAGCATAAAGAAAGTGGAGTGCCAGGTACTTCAAGATACATTACCACAAAAAACAGGAAAAATACACCTGACAGAATTGAGTTGAAAAAATACAATCCAATTCTTAAGAAATACACATTACACAAAGAAATTAAATAATTAAGCCATGGCTAAGAAATCAGTAGCATCTCTTCAAAAAGGAGGAGGGAAACAACATACTAAAGTTATTAAAATGGTTAAGTCCCCAAAAAGTGGTTCTTATACCTTTAAAGAAGAAATAGTACATAACGATAGAGTAAAAGACTGGTTTTAATAAATCTAAAAAAGTTTTAATTTTAAGCTCTTTCTTTAGATAAAGGAAAGAGCTTTTTTATTTAATATAGTTATCATGAGTTGGAAAAGTTTTTTTACCAAGCAAAAAAAAGAAGAACTCGATCAAGGTTTAGAAAAGACCAAGAAGAGTTTTTTTTCTAAAATTGCTACAACTGTTGCAGGAAAATCTAAAGTCGATGACGAAGTTTTAGATAATCTTGAAGAAGTATTGGTTTCTTCTGACGTCAGCGTTAAAACGACTCTAAAAATTATAGAAAGATTAGAAGAAAGAGTTAAAAAAGAGAAATATGTTGGGGTTAATGAGTTAAATAACTTACTCAAAAATGAAATTATAGAAATGTTATCTGAGAATAATATTGAAGATATTTCAAATTTCGAAACACCATCCTCTAACGAGCCATATGTAATAATGGTAGTTGGAGTAAATGGGGTAGGTAAGACTACAACCATAGGAAAGTTAGCCCATCAATATAAAAACAACGGAAAAAGTGTTTTGTTGGGTGCTGCAGATACTTTTAGAGCAGCTGCTGTTGAACAATTAACAATCTGGTCCGAAAGAGTAGGTGTTCCAATTGTAAAACAAAATATGGGTTCAGATCCAGCTTCAGTTGCTTTTGATACTCTTCAGAGCGCCAAGGCAAACAATGCCGATGTTGTATTAATAGATACCGCTGGAAGACTACACAATAAAGTTAATTTAATGAATGAGCTCACCAAAATTAAAAATGTGATGAAAAAAGTCATTCCCAACGCTCCTCATGAAATATTATTAGTTTTAGATGGTTCTACTGGCCAAAACGCTATAGAACAAGCGGAGCAGTTCTTAAAGGCAACAGAAGTAAATGCTTTAGCTATTACCAAACTAGATGGTACTGCCAAAGGTGGTGTTTTAATAGGAATATCCGACCAGTTTAAAATTCCAGTTAAATATATTGGAGTAGGAGAAAAAGTAGATCAATTACAAGTTTTTAATACCAACGCATTTATTGAATCACTATTCAGTGGTTCTTCGTTTAATACTAATTAATGAAGACCAAAACTTTAAAAAAAAACAAAGTAAATGTGGTAACCATGGGTTGCTCAAAGAACCTTTACGATTCTGAGGTGATGATGGCTCAGTTAAAAGCCAATAAGTTTGAAGTGGAGCACGAGTCCAAGGTAAATGATGCTTCTATTGTAATTATAAATACCTGCGGATTTATTGAAAGCGCAAAGGAAGAGTCCATCAATACCATCTTAGATTTTGTAGACGCTAAAAAAGAAGGCTTAGTAGAGAAAGTATATGTTTCTGGTTGTTTGTCCGAGAGATATAAAGACCAGCTTGAAGACGAAATTCCAGATGTAGACGCTTACTTTGGTTCTAAAGAACTTCCAAATATTTTAAGAACACTAAATGCCAACTACAAACACGAGTTGGTCGGGGAAAGGTTATTAACTACACCATATCATTATGCATATTTGAAAATTGCAGAAGGTTGTGACAGACCTTGTTCTTTCTGTGCTATTCCATTAATGCGGGGGAAACATAGATCTACTTCCATAGAAGATTTAGTATCCAATGCAAAGTCTTTGGCTAAAAAAGGAGTGAAAGAGATTATGCTCATTGCACAAGACTTAACTTATTATGGACTCGATCTATATAAAAAAAGAGCCCTTGCAGATTTGCTTAAAGAACTTTGTAAGGTAGAAGGAATAGAATGGATAAGATTACATTATGCATATCCTACTGGATTTCCAATGGATGTAATTGAGGTGATGAAACAAGAAAAAAAAATCTGTAATTACTTAGATATTCCACTTCAGCATGGTTCTTCTAATATTTTAAAGGCAATGAGACGTGGTACTAATCGTGAAAAAACAACCAAGTTAATTAAGGATATAAGAGCGATGGTTCCCAATATTGCTATTAGAACAACGATGATAGCTGGTTATCCTGGGGAAACAGAAGAAGACTTTCAAGAAATGTATAATTGGGTAGGGGAAATGAAATTTGACAGGCTGGGAATTTTTACTTATTCTCATGAAGAAAATACCCACGCTTATAATTTTGAGGATGATGTTCCTCCAAAATTAAAAAAAGAAAGAGCAGACTCTATTATGGATTTACAATCTGGAATATCTTTTGAGCTGAATGCTAAAAAAATTGGCAAAGAATACAAAGTATTAATAGACAGAGCGGAAGATGGATATTTTATTGGAAGAAGTGAGTACGATTCACCAGAAGTTGACAATGAAGTATTAATAGAGAAAAATGAACATACCTATTGTAGAATAGGAGATTTTGTTANAGTNAAGATNACAAAATCTGACNACTACGATTTGTATGGAGAATTAGTTGGTTAATGAATTTTAAAATTGGAGATAAAGTAAGATTTCTAAATTCNGATGGCNATGGAATTATTACCAAAATTCTAGATTTAGAAAGAGTAGAGNTGGAAAATAATTTTGGTTTCCAAGAAGAGTATAAAATTTCTGAAATAGTTCCNGANAGAAAGCAAGAAGATTATCAAACAGAAAATCTAGCCTTTGATCATGAGATAAAGTCTAAAATAAATGCTGAAAAAACCAATAAGAAAAATTTTGATTTAAAAAGAAAGTTTAGNCATTTAGAGAAATATGGATCTAAAGAAAGAGAAGTTATAGATCTTCATATAGAAAATTTGATAGATTCCCATAATGGCATGAGCAATAGTGCTATTTTAAAAATACAAATGACTCATTTTAAGTCCTTTTTAAATAAATCTATTGACAAAAAACAAAGAAAAATTGTTGTTATTCATGGAGTTGGGGAAGGTGTTTTAAGACATGAAATAAGGAAAGAGTTGGATATCTACCATCCATATTTTGAATATTGTGATGCTTCCTATGACGAGTTTGGGTATGGAGCAACAGAAATTAGGTTAATAAAAAAAACTAACTAATTAGAAACTTTTTTGGTAAACTTCTAAAGCTTTTTCNATACAAAGAACCGCTTTTTCTAGGAGGTCTTTTTTAAGTACATAAGCAATTCTAACTTGATTTTTTATCTTGCTATTGGCATAAAAACCAGATGCTGGAGCCATCATAACAGTAGTTCCATTATAATCAAAACTTTCAAGAATCCACTGACAAAAATGATCGGCATCTTTAATAGGCAACTGGGCAATTGCATAGAACGCCCCTTGTGGTTTTGGGCAAATAACGCCTTCAATTTTATTTAATCCATCTACCACTATATCTCTTCTTTCCACATACTCTTCAATTACTTCACTAAAATAGGATGAAGGAGTTCTTAAAGCAGCTTCTCCAGCAATTTGTCCAAGTGTGGGTGGACTAAGTCTGGCTTGTCCAAACTTAAGGGCCATTTCCATGAAATCGTGATTTTTACTAATTAATGCACCAACTCTTGCACCACACATAGAATATCTTTTAGATACAGAGTCAATCAATACTACATTGTTTTCAATTTCAGANAGTTTCATGGCCGAATGATGTTCTGATCCGTCGTAACAAAACTCTCTGTAGACTTCATCTGCGAATAGAAAAAGATCGTGTTTTTTAACAATTTCTTTTAAAGCATTCATTTCTGATTTTTTGTAGAGATATCCAGTTGGATTACCAGGATTACATATTAGAATACCTTTGGTTTTAGAAGTTATTTTTGCTTCCAATTCCGCTATTGGAGGTAGTGCAAATCCATTCTCTATTTTTGCTGTAACTGAAACTACTTTAATACCGCAAGAAGTTGCAAAACCATTGTAATTTGCATAAAAAGGTTCGGGAATAATTATCTCATCGCCAGGTTCAAAACAGCACTGAAAAGCAAAAATCAATGCTTCAGAACCACCTGTAGTTACCATTATTTCCTTATCGGGATTTAANGATACACCAATATTGTTGTAATAATCTGCCAATCCTTTTCTATAGGAAATAAACCCTGCGCTATGGCTGTATTCAATAACTTTTCTATCTATATTTTGTAATTCTTTTAAAACAACCTCTGGTGTTTCAATATCTGGCTGGCCAATATTTAGATGGTAAACTGTTGTTCCTTTAGCTTTAGCATTTTCTGCGAAGGGCACCAGTTTTCTTATTGGAGAGGAAGGCATTACCTTTCCTTTAGTAGATAGTTTTGGCATGTTTTTTTTCTAAATTTTAAAGTCTCTTAATGCTGCAACCTGAATTTCTTGTTTCGGGAAGAAGAATAGGTTCTTTTTTACCACTAGAAATAATGGCATCTTTTAACCAGTTTTCTGTGACAGATGATTTTGACTTTACACTATTGTCAATAGCGCCTTTGTAGATCAATTTAAAATCACTGTCTAGTAAAAAAACATGTGGAGTTGTACTTGCTCCAAAAGCGTCTGCCAACTTACTATTTACATCCATGAGATAAGCTGCATCGTATTTTTGGTCTTGGCTGTGTTTTTGCATTTCTGTAAATGAATCTGCTCCAGTTCTTTTAGCTTCATTGCTATTGACTAATGCCATTCCAATTTTATTTCTTTTGCATAAATCATGAATCTCATTATATCTTCCTTGCCAACCTTCCATTTCCTTGTTTCCTACAACAAACGGACAAGAGTTACAACTGAAAACAACCAATATTCCATTTTCAAAAGCCAATTTTTCTAATGAATAATCTTCTCCAGAAACATTTTTCATTTCGTAGTTGNTCATTGGCGCTTTTTTNCCAATTTTAAGACTGTTGATTTTTGGGCTATTTGTGAACGANANTAGTAGTANTGCAAGNGCNNAAANACCAGTGATTTTTAAAAGAGTATTTTTCATTTTANAATGTTTTAAATAAAATTAAATATTAAAAGAATATAGAAAAATTTTGTNGNAATAAATTCAACATAATTATTGATAATTATTTTTCCATTTAGGATTTAAGTTATTCAATTTTTTATANATCGGACATNTTTNAATNTGAGCTCCTTTTAGGTATCCNGTACTAAAAAGAAACTCTTTNGTAATTTNCCNTCCTGTAAATTTGAAATTTTGCTTAAATAGTTTNACCCATANATCTATTTCNGNTGNTNGGTTTTTATCTAGCCANTTGCTNAATGANNCATGATTTTTTTGAATTTCTAATATTCTATTGGCATTAAAAATAACAGCGTTNATTTTNAGTTTATTTCTTATAATTCCAGGGTTATTAAGTAGAACATTTATTTCTTTCTCCCCATAATTGGCTATTTTTTTAATATTAAAATTTGAAAATGATTTTCTAAAATTTTTTTGTTTTTTTAAAATAGTAGTCCATGATAAACCGGCTTGATTAATCTCTAGTATTAATCTTCCAAATAATTCGTTATCCGAAAGTATTGGAAAACCATACTGTGAATCGTGGTATATTTTATGTAAGTTTTCTTTTTCAAGAGTATTAACATATTCACAATAGGAAGCTGGTTTTTCCATCTTTATTANTATTTACTAATTGGTCTTATTGAAGTATTTATTGAGCACCATAAANGAAAGTAAATCTTCTTTTTTTTGATCNTTAAATTNATTTACATGCTTATTGGCATTTTCTACAATTAACTTTGCCTTTTGAGGATGGTCTAAAAAGAATTTAAGTTTGGTTTCTAAATCTGAATAATCGTCTTTAATTATAATATAGTGTTGGTCTTCAATAAGCAGACCTTCCATAAACCATGTTTCGTATTTGGGTTTNGGCATTACAGCTATAGAATTGGAGGACATTACCCATTTTAAATTACTGGCAACATCGTTACCTTCCAAACATAGAATAAATTTATATTGGAGTTGTTCTTTGTANGTCATTCTTTCNACCATCCAGAGCTTATTTAGGTTATTGTTGTTTACTTTTCCNATATTACACATTGGATGTCCATAGTATTTTTCTAAAAATTTTATTCTCTGAGGTTGTGAAGAGTGAACTTTAGCTCTAAAGACAAGCTGGTCTTTCTTTTTGGCATATGCCAAATCATCCTTNGATATAAATGTAAAGTGTCTTATTTTATTCCATTTTAAAATTACAGAATTGGTGTTTTGATTGTTAATGGGTCTACTTTTTACTAATCCAGGTTCTTTGGGAGTTTTGGTAATATCTCCAAATAAAAAATGTCCATTAAGATGCTGATTAAAATACCGACCATATTCATGCAAATCAAAATAATAGGTCTTATGGTTTTTTTGCAGTTTTATTTCAGATAGTTTTTGGGCATCTTGGGAAAGAATGTATTTTTCTTTTAGCTGGTTGTAGTAATTTAACCTTAATAACAACTCTTGTTTTTCATTTGAAGTTAATTCTTCAAATTTATTGAGCTTAAAATTTAATTTTTTTCGAAAAAATAAGGATGGAATTAATTGATTTAAATAGTTTTTAAAATAGTAAAGAAATTTATTATTCTTATTTCGGAAGGATAGTCTTTTAAATTCCAAATTTTAAAATTTTATCGATAGTGAACAACTAAATAAATTTTAGCTAGGATAAATCTTTTCATTTCTTGTAAAATCTGATTTAATTATTGTTAAGTTAATAATAAAGTAATACTAGTGATATAAAATTGTAACCGAAAGGTAGGTGCTGAAAGTCTTAAAATCAAAGCTTGTTAATTGTTGGGTTGTTATTTGATTTTATTTCTTTTAAGCACTTTTTTTATTCCAGATTGTAATATAAGATGTGTTTTATTCAAATATTCTACAACGAGGGAATAAAAGTATTACGTTTATTTCCCTTATGTAAATAGTTCAAATTTTTCATTCTTGTCTGCCATTTTAACAAGCATTGGTCTTGGCTGAAACTTATTACCATAAAGATTTTGGTAGTGTTTCATTCTATCCAATATATTAGAAAGTCCGATTTGGTTCATATAGCTAAATGGTCCACCAGACCATGGCAAAAATCCTATACCAAATACACCTCCAATATCGCCATCGGTTACATTTTCAATAATTCCTTCTTCCAATGCCCAAACCGCTTCGTTTAAAAGAATTAAAATACATCTTTCAGTAATTTCTTTATCGCTAATTTTCTTAACATTTGGAGAATCAAAATATTGGTAAACACCCTCATTAACCTTTCCCTTTTTTACTTTTCCTTTTTTACTTACATAATGGTAAAATCCTTTTTTAGACTTTCTCCCCTCTAAACCTGCCTCTAACATTTTAGGCATAGAATAATTAAGCTTAATTCCATCTCTATCTTTGATTAAATCCGTCATATTCCCACTCATTACATGAACACCAACATCAATTCCTACTTCATCTATAAGGGCTACTGGACCAACAGGCATTCCCAAATTCTTAAGCGCTCTATCTATTTGTTCTATTCTTACTCCTTCTTCTATAAGTATTAAAGCTTCGAGTAAGTATGGACAGAGAATTCTATTGACATAAAACCCTGGTGCATCATTTACTACAATACATGTTTTTCCTTGTCTTTTCCCTATTTCATAACAAGTAGCAATTGCTTGATTGGAAGTTTTGCTTGTTTTTATAATTTCTAATAGTGGCATTTTAGTAACAGGAGAGAAGTAGTGCATACCCACCACATTTTCTGGTTTTTTGGCATCTTCAGACATCTCTGTTAGTGGTAAAGAAGAAGTGTTAGATGCAAAAATAAAATCTTCGTTACAAATACCTTCCAGCTCTTTTATAAGCTTTTTCTTAACAGACATGTTCTCAACAATAGCTTCCACCACTACATCTACCTTATCAAAACCTTTATAATCTAGTTGCCCTATGGCTCGCTGAGCAGTAGTCTTGGCCAAAACTTTACTAATTTGTCTTCTTTGTACTTTTC
>PAST01000009.1 GCA_002713405.1 Crocinitomicaceae bacterium
CCTGCATCTACAGCAGGTAAAGTATTAACAGTAACATCCACAGCATCGGTTGCTGTACANCCATTAGCATCTGTACCAGTTACNGTATAAGTAGNAGTAGCNGTTGGTGTNAAAGCAGTAGCATCNGTAATATTATTATCCCAAGCATAGGTAACAGCACCTGAAGCAGAAAGCGTAACAGANCCACCNTCGCAAACAGTGATGTCAGTACCCGCAACNACCGTAGGTGCAGTTTGTGAGCTTATAACTACATCAAATGTACTAGTTGCTCCACAAGTATTTGTAGAGGTTGTGTAAGTAACAGTATAAGTAGCGTCTGTGCTATTTGCTAAATCAATTGCACCAGTTGCAGGGTCTAAAGCTAGCCCAGTTGTAGAAGTAAACACACCACCAAGTGTACCAGTAACATTTGCAGTTGGATTATTATCACCTGCGCAGTATGAAGCTTTTGAATAGCTAAATGTTGCATCTTCAGTTANTGTTGCATCAATAATTGCAGAAACACTTTTTCTATTAGGGCTTTCACCACAATAAACTCCTGAACTCTGTATGCCGCTGTTAGAACTTGTCGCACCGGTATAAGGAACGCCATATCTTTCAGCGATATTATTTTCAACAGCTTTTAGCTCATCGTCAGTTATAGCGGCTCCGTATATTAATAGTTCTGCTATTTTTACATTTGATAACTCTGATGCATTATTCCATCCGTTTAATGTAAAGCCTTGTGGTGGAGTTACATTTCTGGTTGCATTGTTTTGATAATAAGGCAATAGTGTTCCATTACTGTAAAACAAGTTTGAAGTATTTGATGCATTTACTGAGCTCATAATCATAGGATTAGCATTTGAAGGAGATATTCCTGGATATACCTTCCATGTTTGGTAATGAAAAACATTCATTTTGTTACTCCACCATCCATGTAAAAAATTACCTGAAGCGCCACCAAAAACTCTTTGACAATTATTATTTGTTAGCTGAGCTGTCCCAATTATTGTAAGTGGCCAAGCAAAAACATTTGAAGTCATCCTTAATTGATTGGCTGTAGTAAATTTCATACTAGGAAGAGAATTAATACCGCTAATTAATAGCTCAGGTTGTCTAGAAGCAGTAGTGTTGGTAAAATCTCTTGAGTTTCCACTTTGGTCATATATAGTTTTAACATANCCAGTAGAGGAGCCAAGCCATGCTTGNATTGCAGNAACATCAAGTTCTCCATTAGAAGTAAATCCAAAATCTTGTTCCACATTGTCACTAGATCTTCTCAATTTTATNGCATTACCACTATAACTACCTACTAATTTTCTTAATCCAACCGCTAACGCTACAGGTGCATCTGCAAAGTCTCCAACAGGAGCTGCGTTGCCNGCAATAGAAGAATAGTAAAAAGTAGAATCAGCACTTAAAGAACCAGTAGTAAATGAATTTCCATAATAAATAGGAACCGTATCGTTAGCACTTGAATACCAAACTAAAGTTGCTCCAGTATCAACTGGGGCTGAAAAAGTAAAAGTTCCAGCGCAGTGACTTACGTCGTTTATGTCTGGAACAGCTGGGTTTTGAAGGACAGTTATTGTTAAATCTTTTGTTATAGTTGAGTTGCCGCTAGTTGCAGTGACAGAATATGTTGTTGTAGCACTAGGAGAAACTAATAAAGTGTTATTAGAAGAACCATCAGACCAGGCATAAGTATAACCAGAAATTGCTGGCAAAGAAGCTTCATTTGCAACAGGACTTGTTGTTGGAAAGTTAGAGCCTGGACTAGCTATAGCTATTCGGCCGTCACTACCATTACCACCATTAGCCGGGTGACCATTTCCTAAAGATCCTTTAAGTGCGGTAATTGAGCCACTATTAGTTACAGAGGAGGAAATAAAAATTGATCCTCCAGCGCCGCCGCCACCGCCGCCCATTCCATTGCCACTGCCATTACTTCCATTTGGATTATTAGTTCCGCCAACTCCTCCGTTTTCTCCATTGGATGAGATAGTTCCAGAATTATTTAAAGAGCTTGCAGAAATAAATATTATCCCACCTCCATTACCTCCATAGCCTGGAAGATGTCCATCTTCATCTGCTCCACCTTCTCCTCCAGCTCCTCCAAAAATAAGCTTTGACAAACTTGCATCTCCTGCAATATTTCCACCAGTTCCTCCATAATGACTGCCCCTATTTACTCCATTGCTTCCAATAGCAGCATATCCACCGCCGCCACCGCCGCCAGAGTCTTGCTTTCCTGTTCCACCGCCGCCACCATTACCATTAGCGTTATTCCAATATCCGTTAGCTCCACTTGAGGAACCACCTTGGAAACCAACACCATAAATTCCTTCTCCTTGTGCACCATCTTTATTTCTGTAATGCTGATTTCCAGAAATAGCATCCGCATGACTTACTCCTCTATATCCAATTGCATTAACTGAGATAGTTCCCGAATTATCTAATTGTCCAGAAGCTCTAAAACATACAATTCCTCCTGTACTACCATCCCACGGGTGTGCTGTAAGAGTTGCTCCTGAGTTAATAGTTACATTATTGTAATTAGGCACTTTAATAACTTGGTGCTTGACTGTAGAAGAAGCGTTATAATCGTTTAACAGGCTCTCAGTAAAAGTTAAAGTACTTGAAGTTATTGAGCTGATAATTTTAAATTCAAAAGTTCCAACACTGTTATTAGAAGTATTGTCATCCTGCATAGTTATAATTAAAACTTCATCGTTCACTGCAATTCCTGCAAGAGAATCTAATTCCAAAGTCGAAGAGCCTGAACCGTTTGACCCAGTTACAGTTGATCTAACACCATCTGTATAATTCATTCCTGTAGAAAAGGTGGCATCACCATCTGCACCAGTTCCGTAATAAGCAGCAACTACCCCTGCTGTCAATGTTGCTGTATCTCCCTCACAGCTTGAAAGTGTTAGGCTATTAGAACTAAGAACTAAAGTTGTGTCTTGAGAACTTAAAGAGAAATATAAAAAAGAAAATATAAATATTAACGAAAGTTTGCGTAGTTTTTTAATCATCTTGAAATTTTTAAATGTAAATCTTAGGAGGTAAAATATTTTTTGAGTGTTTATTAAGTACACTATTAATCTTAAAACAAAAGCAATAATAATAAAATTCAGGGGTCAAATTACAACACCGAATTAAAATTAATATTCAAAAAGCATAAAATGGATATCCAAAAAATGTATATTTGATGCAGTTTTTATTTAAAAAACCCAAATTCATGGATCTAAAATCATATTTAATATTCACATCCATAGTTTGCTATTTCCCAATTATAGTATTCCTTTTGAAAAATATTTCAACAGCAAAAAATAAAAACTTACGATATTTATTATTACACTTTATTTTAATTGTAATAGTTTTAGTTTCAAGATTGTTGGATCATATAAACCTAATTTCTATAAACATAACCTTAACTGTAATTCTTATAATATTAACTTTTTTAGCATATTATTTTTACGTCTTTAATCTAAAAAATAATAAATCTTCGTTTAAAGTAAATCTATTAATCCCTCTTATCTTTTTTATAATTTTAAANCTATTTGAGAATCAAATTTTTAGTGACTTTAAAATTAAAAGTTTTAAAATAATAAGGTTTTCTAATGATGCATTTATAAGCATATCAATTATTTTAACTTATTTTCTTTTAGTTCCATATATATTAACACTAATATGGATAAATATTCTAAAAATATATAATGTAACTGCCAAAGCAACAAACGAAAAAAAAATTCTAAAAAAATGGATAATTCCTTATACGTTATTAAAAACATTATTCTTTATTTTTTCCGCTTTTCCATCTAAATTATTAGGGGAAAATTTTGTTAATGTTTTTTATTTTATTAATTCGGTTATTTTATTTATAATGGCAACTTATCTTTTATTTAGCCCAAAGATGTTAGTCAATATTTCTAAATCATTTTCTTTGAAAACATCTAATCCTTTAAAAAGCATAGAACTATTAGTCATAGATAATTTATTAAGTAAAAAGCAATATTTTTTAGACAAAAAAATGAATCTTAACAAATTCACAGCAATTATTAACAAAAATCCAGTCGAAGTCAGAAAAATAATTAAGAAAAATAATTATGATAATTTTAAGGATTATCTCAACTCTTTTAGAGTTTACTATTTGAAAGATTTAATAGACAAAGGATTTTTAAATACCTACTCAATTGATACAGCATTGAAAAAATCTGGTTTCGGCTCACACCAAACAATGTCGAGAACCTTTAAGAAATACTATAACACAACTGTTAAAGAATATTGGCAAAAAATGAAAAGTACTTAATTTTTTGAACTAAAATAAGCCAATCCAATTAATACAAATTGAATAGGCAGTCTAACCCAAAAGGCAAAAAAATTAGAAACACCAATTGCTTGTTGAGCATCCTCACTAAATGCTAAATATATATTGGCAGGATATACAGCTATTAATAGCAATATAATTCCCCAAGAAGCATAAAAACGTGTTTTTTTAATAATAATTCCGCATCCAAATAGTATTTCTAGAATTCCACTAACATATACTGACTCTTTATGCAATGGAAAACTTGGAGGCATAATCTTTAAAAAAAATGATGTATCTATAAAGTGCTTTAACCCTATCCAAATGTANCCTATTCCCATTATACAAATTAATAGAGGTTTTAATTTCATCTTTTTCTTTTCTTTCTTCTCTTAGTNCGTTCCTGATTTAACTCTAACTTTCTAAGTTCTGGAGCTTGACTTTGTAGGATNGTTATTGGGTTAAATTCAATAAGCCCATATGGGAGTCCTTCTTTAACCTCCTTATTATTAGCTTCTAGATGGGCCCTTGTATTATCTAAAAAAGTTTTCATTTTCTGATAATCTTCCTTATTTGAAAAATAATTTTCGTTGTAANTANGNCTTGCAGAAGGCAAGATTTGGAAATTATATTTCCCACTTTCCATAAATTTATGAACCCATACAGGAATATACTCTTTTTTAGAAATTAGAATATTATTGCAATTTTTTTTAAAAGAAAGTCTAAACATTGCTCCGCCATCTTTGCGCTCCTCACGTTGGTTAGAAACAAAATTTCCAAGAGAGAAAACAGTNAAGAATTCTTGATTATCATCTTTTTTATATTCCATAGGTTGAATTACATGAGGATGGGATCCGATAACTATATCTATTCCTAGATCCTTAAAAAAACTGTTGTATTTTTTTTGATAAGAGTTAGGGAAATCGCTATACTCATAACCCCAGTGGACAAATATTACCAATTTGTCTAAACCTTTTGTTTTAGCANTTATCACATCTTTTTTAATTAAAGCAGAGTCTAATAAATTAACATAAACTGGACTGGAAAATCGTATTCCGTTAGTACCGTAGGTGTAATTCAATAACCCAACTTTGATACCATCTTTTGAGAACATCAATAAATTATTCTTCTCTCTATTTTTAACATCTTTAAATGTTCCAGTATGCATAATATTTAAACTATCTAGCACATCTATAGTTCTGATAATNCCCTTATTTTTTCTATCGCACGAATGATTGTTTGCTGTCACNAAGACATCCATTCCACTATTTTTACAAGCTACAGCTAATTCATCTGGTGANCTGAACTGAGGATANCCAATGTAAGGCTCCCCTGCAAGAGTTACNTCTAGATTGGCAATTGCAAAATCNACNGAAGAAATTATATCTTCTAANGGNNTAAAAACNCTTGAATANTCGTACTGTTTTTTATTTTCTTGCCATGCNGATTTTATCTGNGGACCGTGACCCATAATATCTCCCATAAACAGAAANCTAATTTCTTGAGATATTGCAGATCTAGACCATANAAAACAAAGGATGTATANATANATAATTTTAAATACTGATTTATACATCTTTANTGTNATAGCNTCTGTGGGTNTCTTCTTCAATTTNTTGAATAANCTCATAGAGCTCATCCTTTATATTTTCAAGATCTAANCCATTATTTAAGNAAATAAATTTTTTNACTTTTNCTAATCTCAAGTTGATGNCATCTATAGTCTTNGCAGTTAGTTTCATTTTTNCCNAGCAACGAATTTTAAGGAAATAGAGTTCACACAGTGTCTAGTATTTTTTTNNGTTAACTGTTCTCCCATAAAAACATGTCCTAANTGTCCTCCACATTCATTACATAAAATTTCTGTTCTTCGGCCATCTGCATCTTTTATTCTTTTAACAGCACCTGTAATTTCATCATCAAAACTAGGCCAACCACAGTTAGATTTAAATTTGTCTTTTGAGCTGTAAAGAGGTGTTTCACACCTTCGACACAAATAAACTCCATTTTCATAATGATTGTTATACTNNCCTGTAAAAGGATATTCGGTTCCTTTATATACAATAACNCTTTCTTCTTCTTTTGTAAGAGAATTGTACTTTTTATTTTCCATAATGGTAGCGGGTTTAATATTCTCTGTCTGGCAGGCTATAATATTACTAATGATTAAAAAACNAANAGTAATAATGGCGTTATTTCTCATTTCCAATAAAATTACCAAATAATTCATCAATTTTTGATGCNAGAATTAAATCTTTTTCAGTAATTTTTTTTTCATCGTGNGTAGTTAAGCTAATTTCAATAGTACAATAAGAACTTAGAATGTCAGGATGATGGTTTTGAGCATTTGCCGCATCTGCAACTATATTAAAAAAATCAACAGCCAAATCAAAGTTCTTAAAAACAAATTTTTTGTGAATTTGCTCCTCTTTTTTTTGCCAATTAAACCTTTCAGTAAGCTCATTTAATTTTAGATAAGTCATTTTCTATTTTTTTAAAGTATTAAGGTAGTTTTCAAACTTTTTCATCACGAGTAAATGTGCTTTTGCTTGTGTAAACTTGTAAACCAACCAAGGAAGTCTTGGAACAAATTCATGAATGGCTGTAATAATATAATTTCCATCTAAAATAGATCTAAATTCTAGCCATCCTCTATTAGTTCTTTTTGTTAAATAGCCACCTGTNATATAAAAAAGTTGTCTGTTTTTATCGCTTCTATTTTTAATATATTTTAATTGTAGTAGGCAAATTCCAAAAAGTTTAAATTCCAATAACTCCTTTTTTTCTTCAGCAGCAATAGTTCTATTAAATATTTTACTAAGCCAAATAGGGTAGGACTGGGCAACCCAAAGAGCAGTTTTTTTACTAGGATTAGAAATTCTTTGCACACTTCTAACCGTNTTTTTATCCTTAGTTTGAGCTAATCCAATTGGGGCAGTTGGGATTTTAATATTTTTATCTAGAGCCCTTTTAATAGTTTCTTTAATAGTGAAGTCTGGTAAATCCTTCAACATTAGTTTNGAACTCAAGGTCATATCGTGGCGAAGACTCTCAATTAAAGGAGAAACAAAATTACTATTAGTACCGCTGAAAAGCCCAACCCATAATTTTGACATTCCAAGAGAGAAAAATGGTATTGAGAAAATCCATCTTTTCTTTTTCATTTCTCTAGCTGTTATTTTTAATATGTCCATGTAGGTTATAACTTCTGACCCTCCAATTTCAATAGGCTTATTATAATAGTTTTTATTCCCAATTATTTGATGGATACTTTTAAGTGCTATTCTTAAGTCAATTGGTTGATTTTTTGATTTTGTCCATTCTGGACAAGCCATAATAGGCAGGTTTTTAACAAGCTTGGTAACAATTCTAAATGAAGATCCNCCAGGACCTATTATAATTCCNGCTCTAACAGCTGTAANTGGAGTTGTTCTTGATCCAAGCACCTGTTCTACTTCAAACCTTGATCGTAAATGTTTTGAAATANNTAAATTGTCTTTAGGTAGTATTCCTCCTACATATACAATATGCTTTAAGTTGCAATTTTGTGCAGCNCTTGAAAAATTATCCGCTAAAAGCAAATCTGTATCTTCAAAATTACTTTGATTTAATCTAGTAGATGGTTGCATAGAGTGTACCAAATAAAGCGCATAGTCCATTCCCTCAAGCGCTTTATTACTACTTGAGATAGAGAATAAGTCTACCATTCTCCACTCTACATCTAAATTAGAAGGATTTACTTTTTTTCTCGAAAGTGCTATTATATCATATTTGTCTTTGTAGGTTTCTATAAACCACCTTCCAATAAATCCTGTTGCNCCTGCAATTGCTATTTTTTTTTTCTTTGACAATTTTCTTACTTAAATTTATTCCCAACAATATCTGACTTTAATTTGGCAAATCATTTCCTATTTAAAGATTATTTTAAAAAATCAACTNTATTGTTTAGTACCTTTCTTTAATTTCTTTAACTATGTATATTTATTTTGGGAAATGAAAAATCAAATTAAACTTTTTTTAANAGGNATAAAATTTTATAGACAAGCTTTTACATTTCTAGTTNAAAATAAGTTACTATATTTTTTTCTTTTTCCAATTATTTTTAATTTTCTGATTTACTTTTCTGGTCTTTCATTATTTGATGATTTAAGGCTCTTAATAATTCAATATTTAGAAAGCTATTTAGAAATTTTTGGAGTATCTGANGACTGGTGGATTTTGCTTTTAAATAAATTCTTTTCTATTTCTATATGGCTAGTTTCGAAGGTTTTTTTCTTCTATATTTTCAGTTTATTTGGTGGCTATCTAACTATTATTTTATTATCTCCCGTATTTACCTATTTATCTGAAAAAACAGCCTCTATTCAAAAGGGGAAAATTTATAATTTTAATTTCACTCAATTNATTAATGATATTTTTCGAGCTATTTTAATTTCAGTTAGAANTATCCTAATCCAACTTTCTATGGTNTTTGCATTATTTTTAATTGGATTTATACCAGTTATAGGCTGGGTAATTTCAATTTTTGGAAATTTATTAATAGCTTCATATTTCTATGGGTTTTCTTTTTTAGACTATACTAATGAAAGACACCAACTTTCAATAAAAGAGTCCGTTAAAATAGTAAGAAGAAAAAAAGGTCTTGCAATTGGACTAGGCTTTGTTTTTTATCTATGTTTTTTTATTCCATTNTTAGGAGGAATTATCTCCAGTTTTTTAGCAATAATTTCGGTAGTAGCAGCTACAATTTCTTTGGAAGAAACTTTTGATAATTAATTATAAGAGGGTTTTAATTATTTGAATCATAGAGTTAAATTCTTTTTCTTCATAAAGCCTTGTCAAGAAAACTATTTTCCCATTTTTATCTACAACAATATTTCTAGTAACTCCAGCACCTTCAATAGTGAAATCTGAAAATATTTTCCCATTGGGATCGTAAGAAATAGGATATGTAACTTCCATTTTCTCTATAAAAAGATCTACTTTTTCTTTGGGCTCCTTGGTNTCTACACCAATTAAAAGAAAATCTTCTTTCTTAAACTCTTGCCAAACTTTTTCTTCTAATTCCGGCATTTCTNTCCTACANACGCTACACCAAGACCCNGTAAACTGAATAACAACTACCTTATTTTTCAAATTTTTATTAGTCCAAACCTCTCCATTTCTCATATTCATTTNCAAAGCAGGAAGCGGATCTCCAACACTAACTTTATAGCCTCTNTTTGTTTCGTTTTGACAATTAACAAAACCGTAAATTATTGTGAAAAGTAAAAAAGTAATTGTTTGTCGTGTAGTCATAATTNAAGAGTTTAATTAAATAAACATAAATAAATTGGAAATATTCAACTATTTGATAAATCTTATTGATAATGGATATTTATAAACCACGTTATCACTTGCTTTAATAATACCTATTATTATAAAAATAAAAAACAGGATAGCCGCAAATCCACATGATATTATTGTCCAAATTAAGTAACTGATTAAGGCGTTAAGTATATTTTTACCGTGCTCATCAACCAAATCACTATCATCCTTATTAGTCGCCCACATCACAATTGAAAGAATTGGAACCAACAATAAAGCTACATGCATTAAAGTGCAAAATTGATTAACCTCTATTCCCCAAGGTTTATAGCCTGCTTTAGGGGCTTGAACAGGTTCTTGTGCAGGTACTTGCGATTCTGGTTTGTTTCCTTTTGACATAGTATTAGAAATTAGCTTTTACTAAATTAAACTAAAAGCATNTTAAAACTACAAAAATCATTATTAACCAAACATAATTTTGCTTTTTAACCAAAGCGTAATCTTCGTTATCCAATTCTTAAATAAAATAATAGGTTTTACCTTGTTTTATATATTNGTATAATAATANAAATTAAAGCCATTCAACAGNAANTCTTCTTTAGTTGTTCTAGCTTTTTCTTTAAGCATGATTTTTTGTAAAATTTTCCTNTTTTTTCTTCTAATAACNCTCACTTTTCTAACANATTCATTAGCATCTTTATTTAAGTTGTTATTGAAAGAATTTCTCCATTGATCGTTACAAAATTTCTTATCGGCCCTATCCCATTAGTTTTTTACTNTTATCTTTTGCTAATTCTATTNCCAGAAATTTGTTTTTGTCTAGTTGATTTAAATCGAAATCTGTTTTTATTTCTTAAGTGAAGATGCTTAGTTTTTCTTCCCTTGACTCTTTCTCGCCATTTCTTCCAATTTTTAAGAGTCANCTCCTGCTTCATCAGCATGATTACTTCCTTCTCGGAAATATTAAATTGAAAAAAAATAGCTTCAAATGGAGTTCTATCTTCCCAGGCCATTTCTATTATTCTGTCCTTATCTATATCGCTTAAATTTTTCATTTAAAACTAATTATTTTGCATTCCGTTCAAAATCCAGCAATCGATTTTATCAATTAGTGTATCATTTAGAACATCTATCAAGTTGGAGNTTATTGCAGGCGTGAAATCTTCATCATATGGCATTGTNCCTGCNTTTATTTCAGACATAGAATGTTCAATATTTTCAACTATGCTCTCATAATCTTCTAAAATAATTCCAGCATAATTTATATTGCTNTTGTGACAATTTGTACAATTATTAAAAAAAATGGGTTTGATCTCAGTTTCAAATAAAGCATTAGNTTCACAAGGCAGAGGTTCAGAAGTTTTATCTTTGCTGCAAGAGAATAATCCCTCAACAAAAAGACAAATTAAAAAACCATACATTACATTTAATCTCATGTGTTAAGTTTTAAAAGTTAAAAAAATTAACTTTATAAGCAAATATGAAAGTATTATTTAGAATAATCCTACTATGTCCATTCATATCTTTTGGATCTCTATTTTCTCAAGAAGAATGGGATTTTGATAAAAAAAATCAAAACAAGTCGTTATTTNTAGANACACGAGCCATAAATGGGCATACAGTTAAANTACTTGAAAAAAAAGTTCTTGAACTAAGAATTACTCACCGATTTGGAGAAATAGCAACCAACCAGTCTTACAGAACTTTATTTGGACTGGATAATTCTTCAGATATAAGAATTGGCTTAGAATATGGAATGACAGAAAATTTTATGATTGGAGGAGGTCGCTCCAAAGGTGCTGGACCTTTTCTAGAATTATGGGATGGGCTTTTAAAACTTGGAATTTATAAAAACAAAGAAAGAAATATTAAAATTACAGCTTCTTCCCAGCTTTTTTTCACCACTATGCCAAGCTCTAATAACCCTATTGAATTAACTAATTTNACAAGATTAACTCATAGATTCACCTACCATAACGAAATATTATTTGGATTTAAGCCTTCTAAAAAAATAACTCTCCAATTAAGTCCAGGATTTATTTACAGAAACCTTGTTCACTACCAAGACAATAATTTCTTGCCTCATATTTCATCGGTGGCTCGTATACATTTATTTAAAAAAGTCAGCTTAATTCTTGAATACTATGCCAATTTTAGCTCTACTGATTTTAGAAAAACTAATTATGTTAATCCATTTGGTCTAGGAATTGAGATAAATACTTTTGGACATGTTTTTCTATTGAACTTTGTCAATTCTAAAGGGATTGGAGAAGGGCAATTTTTACCTTACACAAAAAGCAAATGGAGCGAAGGAGAATTTAGATTCGGCTTCACTATTGCACGAAAATTTAATACTTAAGACTATGAAAAAATTAATANTATCTACTTTATTCATTACAATAGTATCTTTTGGGTCTTCCCAANATTTTAGAATTAACTCAGCAGAGTCTATTGTAGAGTTTAATTATTTAAGTGAAGAAGCTGTCGGAACCATAAAAGGTGTTTCTGGCACTATTNATTTTGATATAAATAACTTATCAGAATCTTATTTTGAAACAAAGGTTAATATTTCATCTATCAACACCTCTAACAAAACAAGAGACAAACATTTAAACGCCCCTGATTACTTCCACACCGAAAAGTATCCGCATTTAATTTTTAAAAGTGAAAGTCTTAAAATGGAAGAAAGTGAATTTGTATTAGTTGGCAATTTGACTATCAAAGAGATTTCGAAAAATGAAGAAATCAGATTCACTTATAAGGACAATGTCTTTGAAGGTAGATGTGTTATTTANTCCAATGATTATGANATTAAAAAACAGAAAACTAGACTAGACAGCAAAATCCTTATNAAAATNACGGTTCCAGTTTTGTAAGAAAATAATTTTTGGGNAGCAATTCATTTTGTCCTTATCTTTAAGTTATTGAAAAGCTTAGTTATTTCCATATTATTACTTGNGGCACCTTCTNTTGCTCTGGCTATTGACGAAGAAGAGGCCTTATATTACGCTAACTGGATTGATACTATTCAAGACAATAATTTGACTTTGTCAAAAGCTTTTATCAATGAAAACCCTTCCAAAGCTTTGGTTTATATTTCTCAAGCAATAGCNAANACAGACAATAGTTTTTTAAAAGCAAAATGCTATATCCAAAAAGGNATTATTTATAATTATTCTTATTTAAATAAGAGGGACTCGGCTTTAGAAAACTTAATTGCAGCAAGAGATATTTATTTAGAAAATGGAGAAAAGAAAAAGCTGATTTTTAACAATATATTAATTGGAGAAGTTTACAGAAAAAATGAAAATATAGAAAGTGCGAATCCACTTTTTAAAAATGCGGTGTTGGATGCAAAAGATATAAATGCCTATGCTTTAATGTGTTTAGGATATTTAGCTCAAATAGACCTTAATCCAAATATTTTAATTAAAAATGATGATAGCCTAAATAACTTGGTNAANAACATCAATGAATCTGAGTTAAAAGCATATGCNTATTTTATAAGTCANAAAAGAGCTGTAGATAATCAGCTTTTTGATTTAGCTGTTCAATATTTAGATAGTGCTGAAAANATCTATGAAATAGATAAGTCCCATACCCAATCTATTGAAATGCTTATTAAAAAAGCAGAAATTTTTGAGCGAAATAACAATCTTCAAATGGTAGTTCAACTCAATGAATCTATTTATGAAAAATCTATAACTCATAATTTTGGAAAAGGCCTAATTTACAGCTGTTATAAACTTTCTGATTTTTTTGAATCTATCGAAAGGTACGATTGGGCGAATCCTTATTTAAAATATATAAATAAGATTAAAATGGCAGAAGGAGATAGGGAACTCAATGAAAGAATTTTATTAGCTGAAAAAGAGAAAAAGATAGATGTTGAAAGAGTTAAAACGAAAAATGAATTAAAGTTTCAAGGCTACTTAACATTGATTGGGTTTGGTATTGCTCTTTTCATTTTAGGAATTGCCATTTATATTTATTTTGCATTTAAAACCAAGTCAGAACTTGCCAACAATCTTCTTTTAGCTAACACACAGAATGAAGAGCTAAAGAAAGAAAAAGATGATTTTTTGGCGTATACTACCCACGAAATTAGAACTCCTCTTTCTGCAGTTATTTCAGCTTCTGAAATATTAGACAGAACAGAGTTAAATTCATCTCAAAAAGGCCATTTAAATGCTTTAAAAACTAGTGCTAGTAACATTCTATTTTTAGTAAATGACATTCTAGACTTGGCAAAGCTTGAAAAGCGTAAAATCTTTTTAGAGACAATTCCATTTAGTCCTGTAAAAGTGATTGAAAATGCTATTTCCATTTTAAATAGTAAAGCCTTGGACAACAANGTNAAGGTTAAATTGATTATTGGAAATAAAATTCCTGAGAATATTTTAGGAGACGCTTTTCGTTTTCAGCAAATCATAGTTAATCTTTTAGANAACGCCATAAAATATGCACCTGGNGGAGTTGCTAGAATACAGCTTAAAAACATAAAAAATAAAATCCTTGAAGTTCAGGTCAATGACAATGGAAAAGGTATNGAACAAGATAAACTGAAGCTTATTTTTCAGCCTTATNCTCAAGAAAAAACAAATACCTCTAGACAGTATGGCGGNACTGGTTTAGGTTTGGCAATTTGTGATCTTCTTATCGAGNTAATGGGTGGAGAAATTAAAGTGGAATCTAGCGAATTAGGAACAGATTTCACATTTAAAATCCCATATGAAATAGCAAAGAAAAGAGTTTTAGAAAATAAAAATTTAGCTTCTCCAATTAAAGAACTTAAAATNTTAATGGCCGAAGATGACCAGCTTAACGGCCAACTATTTAAAGATTTAATNCAAAATACTATAAATAACGTTACTGTAGACTGGGTTATAAATGGAGAGGAAGTGATGAAAAAAGTGGCTAATAANCACTACGATATTATTTTAATGGATATAGAAATGCCATTAAAAAATGGNTTTGAAACAAGTTCTGAAATAAGAAAATTAGGGAATACCAAAATTAATAATATTCCCATTATTGCAATGACAGCTCACTTGGTAGAAGACGTCTTAGAGCGATGTTATCAAAATGGAATGAATGATTGTATTTCNAAACCTTTTCATATAGAGATGCTTTACAAAAAAATTTCTGAGACGATTAAAAATATTGATTTAGGTAAATCAATAAGCTCAAATAATAAGACAAAATATTTAGAAATATTCATTAGGACATTTAGAAAAGATTATAAAGAGCTATGCCAATCCATTAGTTCAGAAAATTTAACTCTTTTTAAAAGTAAATTACATAAAATGAAAGGCTCTTCTGCAACTATGGAATTCAACGATATTGCAGAATGTATTGGNGCCATGGAGTTAAAAAAATTAGTAGATTTAGATGAGGATTTAAATCAACTTAAAAGTTTATTTCTTTCTAATACTAAAGAAAAATTACTCTTATGATAAAGACTATTATTGTAGATGATGACGAACTTTGTATCTCTATCATTGAGGANATGATTGGCCAATTAGAAGAATTCTCTTGTGTTGGNACCTTTCAAAATGCATTAGATGCTTATACTTTTATTAACNGCAATCAGGTAGATGTTTTATTTCTTGATGTAGAAATGCCTAAAATGGGAGGAATTGAATTATTGAAAAATCTAGAAAATCCACCTTTAGTAGTAATGATTACTTCTCATGATGAATTTGCGCTTGAGTCTTATGAATATAATGTTACAGACTTTTTAAAAAAGCCAGTGGAGTGGGCAAGATTTATTAAAACAGTAAAAAAAATNAATAATAAGCTTTTTNCAANGGGGGCAAAGTTGGTTGAAAATGACNATTCAGAACATGTATTCATTAAAACAGATTCTAAACTTGTTCAATTAAAGTTGAAAGAAATTTTGTGGGTAGAAGCACTTGGAAACTATGTGAGAGTGCATACAGAGCAAGGAAAGCATACTGTCCTAACAACAATGAAAGAACTGGAGGCAAATCTTCCAAACAAAGATTTNCTCAGAGTACAAAGGTCATTTATAGTAAGGTTAGATCAAATAAAATCGATAAAAGANAATTATATAATTNTCAACGAGAAAGAAATACATATTGGAAAGTCTTACAAAGACGAGTTAACTAAAAGGTTAAAATTGTTATAAAATTTTAAAATCATANTCGNCNTCTCCGTTCATGGCTTTGTCATAATCTGGTTTTATTAAGAGTTTTTCTTGTCTTTCCCAGTCTTCAGCCTTCTCCATTTTAATTTTAGTAAAAAAAGCCCAATACGACTCTTTACTCATGCTATCCCAGTGAATAACTAAATTTCTTCTTTGAAGTGTTTGAAATAAATTTAAAGANATACCTAGTAGAATTAAAGTTAAAACTCCATTTTTTAAAGAAGGAGGCTTCAGCTTTAAGAGCTCNCCAATTGGAATTATTAANAGTGAATAATAATCAATCATAGGCCTCATCCCAAATCCTCCTCCAAACCACCAACACCACCAAGAGGAAAATAGGTAAACAGTGGCAATNAAAGTAATTATAATTGGCAATCCCCATTCGTTTTTATTTAGATACATTTTATAGATTCCTAAAAAAGATAGAATGAAAACAGGGCTATAAACCAACCATCCTTTTCGGTAGCTAAAAAGAAAATTTAATACTCTTGGCCTATCAAAGNAAAACCTTTCTCCGATATAGGAATTAAAAACCCANTCACCGGTAGCCCATTTCCAGTAAATAAATTGAAAGGAACATATTAAAATAGCTACCAAAATTGTTAGCAATAAAAGTTTTGTGTTTTCTAAAGACCATAATAATCTTTTTTTAAATGACTTCCAGCTAAAGACATTGAAAANATAACANNNCAACCCAAATAAGATATTGGTTGGTCTAACAAGAAATAACAATCCTAAGATTAANCCAAAATNTACTGCTATCTTAAGTTCAAATTTCTCAAAAACTTTGGTTGTCAGGTACATTAGAATGGAAGCGAGAGAAAACGTGTAAGCATGAGACATACAAGGCTCAGTAGTAGAGTAAAAAAACAGATTGCTTCCCAAAAAAACTAAAAGCAATAAAATGGANACATTTTTTTTATTATATAGTCTCAATAGTATTTTACTTAAAAAGTACATTCCAATTATTANATAAAAGACACATGAGAATGTTAATCCAATTTCATAAGCTTTAGAGAATCCGTTTGCATCAACTTCGGGACTTAGAATTGCAAAAGTATGAGCTATTAAAAAAAAGGGAAGATATAAGATTGACATTCCCATNGTTGTTTTAATAACCTTATNNCCGTTGGGGGTTGTTTCAGGCCAAAACTGGTGCTTCTCGGAATAATTAATAGGTGAATTTTTTAAAAAGTTAAATTNTAAATCTTGGTGTACAAAAACTGCTGGTAAGTAGGAATAATAAGAAGTNACATCCCAGTTAATTAATGCATTTTGTTTTTCTGCATTTTTCCAAGGTCGGATATTAAAAATCACCACTATTTGAATTAATAATATNGCAATCAAAGTCAGTCGAACAAATGAGAANTTTTTCAAAAATTAGAGATTTAAGGTTANAATTTCATTTCTGGAATTTCGCTATGATTTACAATAAGCTTTCCCTTAGTGGCAGATCTTATTTCTTCAATCGACACACCAGGAGCCTTCTCCAAGAGTTCGAACCCNCCAATTGGTAAAACATTTAATACCGCTAGATTAGTTACTATTTTTTTAACACAATTTACACCAGTNAGAGGAAGGCTGCAGTTTTCTAACAATTTACTTTCTCCTTTTTTATTGGTGTGCATCATAGCAACAATAATATTTTCTGCACTAGCAACTAAGTCCATAGCNCCCCCCATTCCTTTCACCATTTTNCCNGGTATTTTCCAATTGGCAATATCTCCATTTTCAGAAACCTCCATAGCTCCCAAAACAGTAAGTTGAACATGCTTCCCTCTTATCATTGCAAAGCTCATTGATGAATCGAAGTAAACTGCTCCTGGAAGGGCTGTAATGGTTTGTTTCCCAGCATTAATTAAGTCAGCGTCTATATTTTCTTCATTGGGGAATGGCCCCATTCCAAGAATTCCATTTTCAGATTGGAACTCAACATTAATTCCATTGGGNATATAATTAGCAACCAATGTAGGAATCCCAATTCCTAGATTTACATACCAACCATTTCTTAGTTCTTGTGCAATTCTTTTTGCAATCCCAATTTTATCTATCCCCATATTATTTATTTTTATTTATGGTTCTTTGCTCTATNCTCTTTTCGTAATTAGANCCTTTGAAAACTCTCTGAACAAATATTCCTGGAGTATGAATCTGATTTGGGTCAAGTTTNCCGGCTGGAACTAATTCTTCTACTTCTGCGANAGTTATTTTTCCTGCCATAGCCATAAGAGGGTTAAAGTTTCTTGCAGTCCCTTTATAAATTAAATTTCCGGCCGTATCNCCTTTCCATGCTTTTACAATTGCAAAATCTGCTCTTAAAGCAGTTTCTAAGATGTGGGGCTTNCCATCAAAATTTCTTACTTCTTTACCTCTACTAATTTCAGTTCCAAATCCTGCGGGAGTAAAAAAGGCAGGTATACCAGCTCCACCAGCTCTACATCTTTCTGCTAAAGACCCTTGCGGGATAAGATCTACTTCAAGTTCTCCTGAGAGCATTTGCCGTTCAAACTCTTCATTTTCTCCGACATATGAAGAAATCATTTTTTTAATTTGCTTGTTTTGCAACAGGTAACCTAGCCCAAAATCATCGACCCCTGCATTATTAGAGATACAGGTCAATTCCTTTATCTTCATTTCAACTAGTGCTTGTATGCAGTTTTCTGGAATTCCACAAAGTCCAAATCCTCCAAGCATTATCGTTGCTCCGTTATGAATATCTTTACACGCCTCAGCAGCGTTTAAAACTATTTTTTTAATCATTTATTTACCAATTATCATCGTTAGACCAGTCATCTTTAAGCTCGTTTTTTAAGTTAGAGNTTTTAATCGTTTCATTACAATCAATGGGNGACTTCAGCATAGTTTCAGGCATTTCAAAATCTTCTTGAGAAATGTTTAAGGAGTCATCTGCATTTATATATTTGGTATAATATGCAAAAACTGGGAGTGCAGTATTGGTCCCCATTCCCATACTTAAAGTATTAAACCTAACAGACCTATCTTCTGCTCCAACCCAAACTCCAGTAACTAAATCNGGAGTTAANCCCATAAACCATCCGTCGGATTGATTTTGGGTAGTNCCAGTTTTTCCAGCAATTGGCTGGGTTATCCCAGTATATGGTCTTTTTGCTGTNTCTTTAGCTCTTATACGAATTGCTGTTCCGCCTCTNAAAGGATTACCATAGGAATTTTTTAGGGTAGTGTGACTGACTCCACTNGTTACTAACTTCATCATTTCCAAAATAGAATATGCAGTTTCCTTGTTCCAAACTTGTTTGGTNTCTATTTTGGGCTCATAAATCAGATTCCCAAATTTATCTTCAATTCTTAGAAGGTAAANAGGTTTCATATATATACCTTGATTAGCAAATGGAGCTATTGCACCAACAATATCGTGAACTGAGATGTCAAAAACCCCTAGAGCCATTGCAGGGACTTGGTCAAACTTAGAAGTGTCAATTCCCAACTGTGCTACACGGTTAAAAACATCATTGATCATTGATCCTTTTTTGATGATACTTGCCGTAATATTATTCATTGAATTGGCNAAAGCAAAGGATATAGAAGTNAAGGCTCCAGTAAAGTTTTCCCCTGAGTTGGCTGGGCACCATAGTTTTTTTCTAAACTCATTAAAAGGAACTTCTATACAATATTCTATATCTGGNACTTTAGAACAAGGATCTATGACACCAGATTCTAAAGCGGTAGCATAAACAAATGGTTTAAAGGTAGACCCCACTTGCCGCCTTCCCTTTTTAACCATATCNTATTTAAAATGTTTAAAATTTGGACCACCAACCCAAGCCTTAATTTCTCCAGTATGTGGGTTCATAGACATGAGCCCAGACCTTAATAGACCTTTGTAGTATCTAACTGAGTCTTTTGTAGAAAAAAGGGTGTCTTTTTCAAAATTTTCTGAATTCCAGTCAAAAACTTTTACGTTTCTTTTTTTATTAAGTTTTTTATCAATTTCATCTTTTGTATGAAAAGGATTAACGGTTCCGCAGTAGGAACATTCAAATCCTTCCGCTTTTTTAACAATGTATCTTTTTGGTCTTTCACAGTAAGAACAGGCTTTACCTATTAATTTTTTATAAAGCATGGATTGTTTTATAGCTCTAGCTAATATAGTATCTGCTTGTGACTTAGTTATATCGTTAGAAAAGGGCTTTATTTTGCATTTTTCATTNTTTCTGTCNAAGGCAGCTTGCAAATAATTTTTAAAATGAGATTCAANAGCTTTTTCTGCATGTTTTTGCATTCTACTATCAATNGAAGTATAAATCTTAAGACCATCAGAATACAAATTAAATTTTTCCCCGTTTGATTTACTAATTATATANTTACCATTCTTGTCTTTTTCAGACAATATTTTCCCCAATTCTAGCCTTAAGAATTCTCTAAAATATGGAGCTAACCCAGTTTGATGATCTACTTTATTATAGTCCAAATCAAGCTTTAGTTTTTTGGTAGAGTCCAAAATTTCTTTAGTTATGTAGTTGTTTTTAAACATTTGGAACAAAACCACTGTTCTTCTTTTTAGAACAGTATCTGGTCTTCTAATAGGATTAAANAAGGAAGGGTTTTTCGCCATTCCTATTAACATTGCTGACTCATGCAAGTCCAACTCTTTGGGAAGTTTATTAAAATAAACTTGAGCNGCACTATTTATTCCGACTGCATTATTNAAAAAATCAAATTTGTTTANGTACATTGACAAGATTTCTTCTTTGGTGTAATTTTTTTCAAGTTTAGAGGCTATTATCCACTCTTTAAACTTCCTTAATGCTANCTCGAATTTATTCAATCTTTTTCTTGGGAAAAGTAATTTTGCTAATTGTTGTGTAATGGTAGACCCACCACCTTTTAAGTCCCCAGTAACTAATCCTTTAAAAACTCTAAGCAATGCTCTTACGTCAACCCCAGAATGTTCAAAAAATCGCTCATCTTCAGTAGCAATAAGTGCATNAACTAATGACTTTGGTAAATTGTTAAAATGAGTATTTGTACGATTTTCATGGTAATACTTTCCTAAATGAACGTAGTCAGAACTTAAAACCACACTAGCGAGATCTGTTTTAGGGTTTTCTAACTCTGTTATTTTAGGNAGAGTCTCGTCATCNGCTATATTAATTAACACCCAGAGCCCTATAGCAGGAGAGAATACNAAGAACCAAATAATTAGGAGCTTAAGAATTTTTTTAAATAATGATGTTTTTATTTCTTTTTTTTCTTCCAAATGAACATTTTATAAAANCNATAACTTTAACGAAAGTACTGCAAGTTTTGCCTGTATTTAAAAATTAACTATTTTTTGCTTAACAATTTCTTATGGAAAACCGAAATAAAGTTTTATTGTATAGTAATTTAGCTATTCAAATGGGGTTAATTATTGGCATTGGAACCTATTTTGGAAATTATCTAGATGAANGCTATAAAAATCAAACTCCATGGTGGACTTTAATATTATCTTTAAGTGCTGTTTTCTTAGCTTTTTATCAAGTCATAAAAACTTTTAATAAATAAATGANTAATAAATATTTAGTTCTGTTTATATGTTTTTTTGTTTTCATTGGCTTTGANTTTTCGGNAATTAATTTTTTTGAAATTCAGGAATTAAAAACATCCGATATTTTTATTGTTAATTCCTTTTTATTGGCAATAACTTTTTCTTTTTTCTTCTTGTATAATATTTTTCAAAAACGATTAAAAACTTCTCCTTTTACCTACTTAGCTCTGAGCTTTTTAAAAATGATTGCAAGTCTTGTTTTTTTATACCCCATAATTTCTNAAAAAGACATAATTTTTCTTCCTTATATATTACACTTTTTCATTTTTTATTTTGCATATTTGTCCATTGAAATTTTCATCTTGTTTAAAGATAGTAGACAATAAATTTAAAAAAACACTTTTTGCATCCAATTAATTAATTAATTTTGGCCAAATTTTTAAACCTTTTATGAANCGTTTTTTAACAATTTTTTATTTAATTATTTTTTCNGCGGTTCATTCTTCTTCACTTGCAATTGAAAGCAAATTAGACACAAAAAAAAGTTNTACTTATGATCCAGTACCTGCAGTTATGGAGCATATCTCTGATTCNCATGATTGGCATTTCTTTGATTACAAAGATGAACATGGTCATGAACATCCAGTTTCAGTTTCACTNCCTGTAATTCTTTATACTGATGGGAACTTAGATGTTTTTATGTCCAGTGAATTTAATCATGGCCACTCTNAAGTAACTAAAGAAAATAGGACTTATAAATTAGAACATGGTGAAATTATAGAAANAAACGGTCTTTCTTTATTAGATTTTTCTATCACAAAAAATGTGGCGGCAATGTTCATCTCTGTTATTATGCTTTTTATTCTATTAAGATCTACCGCAAAAGCTTATAGAAAAAACAATGGTGTACCTAGAGGTNTTCAAGCGTTTTTAGAGCCACTGATCCTTTTTGTTAAAGATGATATTATCAAACAAAATATTGGGAAAAAATACACAAAGTATTTACCCTTTTTGATGACCGTTTTCTTTTTTATTCTTATT